>NZ_DBIC01000202.1:1516-15086 GCF_002296545.1 Herbaspirillum sp. UBA812
CAGATTGGCCAGCAACACCAGAAGGCATGCAGCGATGTAGAGGATCGACATCAACGGAACAATGGCGGAGGCCGCCTGGGCAATGCGTTTGATGCCCCCGATCACGACAGCGAAAACCAGGGCCGCCAAAACGACTCCGGTCGCCAGCCTCGGGATGCCGATCAGGCTCAAGGCAGACGACACCTCAAAGGCCTGCACTCCATTGCCGATGCCGAAGCCCGCCAACATTCCGAAGAGGGCAAACAGGCCCGCCATCCAGCTCCAGCCGCTGCCGAGTCCGTTGCGGATGTAGTACATCGGCCCACCCACGTGGTTTCCGTCTCCATCGGTTTCGCGGAACTGAACCGCGAGCACCGCTTCGGCGTACTTGGTTGCGATGCCGAAGATCGCGATGATCCACATCCAAAAGACGGCACCAGGTCCACCAACGGCGATGGCCCCCGCCACACCGGCAATGTTTCCCGTGCCGATCGTGGCCGACAACGAGGTCATCAGCGCTTGGAAGGGGGTGATCTCCCCTTCCGTTTGTGATGCAGCCGGCCGCAGCATCATCGAGATGCCGTAACCCAGCCGTTGCAGCGGCATGAACCGCAGGCCCACCATCAGAAGAATGCCCGTCGCGGCAATCAAAAGGACGGTGGGCCATCCCCAGACGATGCTGTTGATCGGGCCATTGATGGCCTGAATGGTCGACTCGACTCCGCCCATGCCTTTCAACAGGTTTGGGCGGATGGTCTCATAGCCGGCTTGCACCGGCAATCAACTCAGAGCGATTCGAGATCTTCAAAACGGAAGGTCTGGCTTCCGGCGGGAGTATCGCCATGGGCTTCGGTGGTCACGACCCGCTCGGTCAGCACCCAGGGGCCATCTCCAGGAAGAGCAGCGAAGCTGTCTTTGAAGCTGCTGCGGCCGCCCCGGGCTTCTCCCGTTGCCGGGTCGGCGTACTGACTGGTGTAGGTGTGGCTGAGGTAGCCCGCACCCGTGTCGGTGACATCGGTGGTGTAGATCGTCACGACGGTGCCGTGGATGTGGCGGTGAACCATGGTCACCACGTCATCTTTGATGCGGTATTTGTCCCCGGCTCCCTTGCCGCCGACGAGCACTTCGGTTCCCACTTCGTTGGTGTCACCGGCGGTGAAGGTGTTTTCACCGTGGGTCTGCTCGAAGCTGCGACGCACGCGATGGATCGCGACTTCCCAGAGCTGGGAATTCACCGCCTTGAGGATCTCTTCGTTTTCAATGCCGTCCACCTTGGCTTTGAGATCGGCACCGATCTCAAACGTGCCCTCGACCCGTTGATCGCCCTGTTGCCAGATGCAGCGGCCGCGATAGCCGGAGAATCCAGGCGCCCAGGTGTAGCGGTTCTCGTAGGCGCGACGGAAGTCATCACGCAGGTCGCTTCCAGGCTTGACGGGAACGGAGGCTGTCACAGCGTTGAGGTGGCTCCCGCAACCCTACCGGTGGCCTAACGCTGCATGGCGTGCACGTCCTGCAGGGCATGGATGCTGAGCCTCGGCTGTTGCTGGAGCGCTGAGATCGCCTCCACCGCTGCCCGTGCTCCCGCGAGGGTCGTCACCGTTGGAACGGCGTAATCGAGCGCTGCCCGACGCAGGTACTTGTCGTCATGGGCAGCTTGGCGGCCAATCGGTGTGTTGATCACCAACTGCACCTGATTGGAGCGGATCTGATCCTCGATGTTGGGGCGCCCCTCGTGCACCTTGAGCACCGATTGCACCTTCAATCCCGCGTTGGCGAGCGCCTGAGCCGTGCCTGATGTGGCCGTCACATCGAACCCGAGTTCGATCAGCCGAGCGGCGATGGGCACCAGCGCCTGTTTGTCGCGGTCGTGGGTGGAGAGGAACACCGTCCCCTGGGTGGGCAGCGCTTCTCCAGCGCCGAGCTCAGCCTTGGCATAGGCCATGCCGAAACTGTCGGCGGATCCCATCACCTCTCCCGTGGAGCGCATTTCCGGCCCCAGCACCGTGTCGGCCCCCGGGAAGCGCCGGAACGGCAGCACCGCCTCCTTGATCGACTGAAGCGGCGGCTTCGGCTCGCTGGTCATGCCGATGTCGGCCAGGGTTTCGCCCGCCATCAGTCGGGTTGCCAGGCGAGCGAGAGGTTGACCTGTGGCCTTGGCGACGAAGGGGACCGTCCTGGAGGCGCGGGGGTTGGCTTCGATGATGTAAACCACTTCCGAGCCATCGGTGTTGCGCTGCACGGCGAACTGGAGGTTGATCAGACCCCGCACCTCGAGCGTTTGCGCCAGGGAGCGACTCCACTCGCGAATCGTGTTCAGTGCCGTCTCGCCGAGGGAAACCGACGGCAAGCAGCAGGCCGAGTCGCCGGAATGGATTCCCGCCGGTTCGATGTGCTCCATCAGCCCACCCACGATCACAGCACCGGTGTGATCGCAGAGGGCGTCCACGTCCACCTCAACAGCGTTTTCGAGGTACTGGTCAATCAGCACCGGATGGTCGGGCTCCACCTGCACGGCTTCGCGCATGTAGCGGTTGAGTTCCTCTTCGTCGAACACCACTTCCATGGCCCGTCCGCCCAGGACGTAAGAGGGACGCACGACGACCGGGTAGCCCACTCGTGTGGCCACGGCCCGTGCTTCCTCTTCGCTGCGTGCCAAGCCGTTGCGGGGTTGGCGGATGTTCAGATCGCGGAGGATGGCTTCGAACTGCTCGCGGTCTTCGGCCCGGTCGATCGATTCAGGGGAGGTGCCCCAGATGCTGGTGCCCGTGGCGCGCCCCTCATCGCTGTCCAGCCAGCGCAGCAGAGGAATGGCGAGTTTCAGAGGCGTTTGTCCACCGAATTGGACCACCACGCCATCGGGACGCTCCGCTTCGATCACATTGAGAACGTCCTCCAGGGTGAGCGGTTCGAAGTAGAGGCTGTCGCTGGTGTCGTAATCGGTGGACACCGTTTCCGGATTGCTGTTCACCATCACCGTGGTGATCCCTTGATCCTGCCCGGCAAAGGAGGCATGGCAGCAGCAGTAGTCGAATTCGATGCCCTGCCCGATTCGGTTGGGTCCACCGCCGAGGATCATCATCTTGCGGCCGTCCTCACGACGACTCACTTCGGACGAGGCGGGAAGGGGCTTGAGGGATCCGTCGGCCTGCAGGGTCTGCAAGGGACGCTCGTAGGTCGAGTAGTGATAAGGAGTGGAGGAAGCGAACTCCGCTGCGCAGGTGTCGACGGTTTTGAAGACGGCGCGAACATCGAGCTGATGGCGCCGCTGACGCACCGACAATTCGTCGCTTTTGGTGTGCCAGGCGATCTGTCGGTCTGAAAAACCCAGCTGCTTGGCCTCAAACAAGCTGTCGGCATCCAGCTGATCCAGGCTTTTGCCCTTGATCAGCCTGGCCTCCGCCTCAATGATCCGCCGCAGTTTGGCCAGGAACCAGGGGTCAATCCTGCTGATCCGTTGAATCTCCTCATCGCTGCGTCCGCGCACCATCGCCGTTCGAACGCTGAGGATGCGCTCCGGAGAGGGGGTCCTCAGCTGACGATCCAGCTCAGCATCCGTGAGTTCCGGTTCCTCCCGGTCGCCTCCCCAGCCCGAGAATCCGGTTTCCAGGGAACGCATGGCTTTCTGGAACGACTCTTCGAAACAACGGCCGATGGCCATCGCTTCGCCCACCGATTTCATTGAGGTGGTGAGCACCGCCGGACTGCCTCGGAATTTTTCGAAGGCGAAGCGTGGAATTTTGGTGACGACGTAATCGATCGTCGGTTCGAAGCAGGCAGGCGTCTTGCCGGTGATGTCGTTGAGGATTTCGTCGAGGGTGTAACCGACGGCGAGGCGAGCGGCGATCTTGGCGATCGGGAAGCCGGTGGCCTTGGAGGCCAGTGCCGAGGAACGCGAGACGCGCGGGTTCATTTCGATGACGATCATGCGGCCATCGGCCGGGTTGACCGAGAACTGCACGTTGGAGCCGCCGGTATCCACACCGATTTCACGCAGCACCGCCAGCGAGGCGTTACGCATGATCTGGTATTCCTTGTCGGTCAGCGTCTGTGCCGGTGCGACGGTGATGGAGTCACCGGTGTGCACGCCCATCGGATCCAGGTTTTCGATGGAGCAGACGATGATGCAGTTGTCCGCCTTGTCGCGGACCACTTCCATTTCGTATTCCTTCCAGCCGATCAGCGATTCTTCGATCAGCAGTTCGGAGGTCGGCGAAGCTTCCAGGCCGCGCTTGCAGATGGTTTCGAATTCTTCGGCGTTGTAGGCGATACCGCCGCCGGTGCCGCCCATGGTGAAGGACGGACGGATGATGACCGGGAAGCCGATGGTCTTCTGCACCGCCCACGATTCTTCCATCGTATGCGACACGCCAGAACGGGCCGAACCCAGGCCGATCTTGGTCATGGCCTGCTTGAACTTGGAGCGGTCTTCCGCCTTGTCGATGGCTTCCGGAGTCGCACCGATCAGCTCGACCTTGTACTTGTCCAGCACGCCGTGGCGGTGCAGGTCCAGCGCGCAGTTCAGCGCGGTCTGGCCGCCCATGGTCGGCAGGATGGCGTCCGGCTTTTCCTTGGCGATGATGCGCTCGACAGCTTGCCAGGTGATCGGTTCGATGTAGGTGGCATCGGCCATTTCCGGGTCGGTCATGATGGTGGCCGGATTGCTGTTGACCAGGATGACCTTGAAACCTTCTTCACGCAGGGCCTTGCAGGCCTGGGCGCCGGAATAGTCGAATTCGCAGGCCTGGCCGATGATGATCGGGCCAGCGCCAATGATCAGGATGCTTTTGATGTCAGTACGCTTAGGCATTTTGTTTCTTCTCCATCATCGCTACGAACTTGTCGAACAGGGGAGCGATGTCATGCGGTCCAGGGGATGCTTCGGGGTGGCCCTGGAAGCAGAAAGCAGGTTTGTCGGTGCGCTCGAAGCCTTGCAGCGAGCCATCGAAGAGTGACACGTGGGTCACGCGGCAGTTGGCCGGCAGGGTCGCCTGGTCCACGGCGAAACCGTGGTTCTGCGAGGTGATCATCACCTGCTTGCTGTCCAGGTCCTGCACCGGGTGGTTGGCGCCGTGGTGGCCGAACTTCATCTTGAGGGTCTTGGCACCGGAGGCCAGGGCCATGATCTGGTGACCCAGGCAGATGCCGAAGGTCGGGATGCCGCGCTCGATCAGTTCCTTGGACGCAGCGATGGCGTAATCACAGGGTTCCGGATCGCCAGGACCGTTGGAGAGGAAGATGCCGTCCGGGTTCAGCGCCAGCGCTTCGGCCGCAGTGGCTTGCGCCGGCAGCACGGTGACCTTGCAGCCGCGCTCGGCCAGCATGCGCAGGATGTTGAACTTGACGCCGTAGTCGAAGGCGACCACGTGGAATTTCGGGGTGATCTGCTGGCCATAGCCACGGCCCAGACGCCATTCGGTCTCGGTCCAGTTGTAGGCCTTCCGGGTGGAAACCACCTTGGCCAGGTCCATGCCGGCCAGGCCCGGGAAGGCGCGCGCCAGTTCCAGTGCCTTGGCGGTAGCGGCAGCGATGTCGGCTTCACCGGCGACGATGGCGCCGTTCTGGGCACCCTTCTCGCGCAGGATGCGGGTCAGCTTGCGGGTATCGATGCCGGCGATGGAGACGATGTTGCCTTCTTTGAGGTAATCCGACAGCGATTGCTGGCTGCGGAAGTTCGACAGCAGGCGCGGCAGGTCCTTGATGATGAGGCCGGCGGCGTGGATCTGCGAAGCTTCGACGTCTTCACGGTTCACGCCCGTGTTGCCGATGTGCGGATAAGTGAGGGTGACGATCTGGCGGCTGTAGCTGGGGTCGGTCAGGATTTCCTGGTAGCCGGTCATCGCGGTATTGAACACGACCTCACCGGTGGTGTTGCCTGCGGCGCCGATGGAAAAACCTTGGAAGACAGACCCGTCTGCGAGCGCGAGGACGGCCGGAATCGCGGGACCGGAAAGAAGAGGCAGCAAGGGTAACTCCTGAGATTGTTACCGCCGCGGCTGGATGACCGGTAGACCTTTGCGCGCCAAACTGACCGGCGCGAACACCCCGACTCATTCGGTACGGAAGCGTGGCTGGGCCTGTTGGGAACGAGGAAGAGGAATGGGTATGCGCTACGGCGGATAAAATTGGCTAAACCGCTCGATTATAGCGCAAAAGCCTCCCTCCGGCAAATCGTAGATTGCCGAAAGTTGGCGTAAATTGCACCGAAATTGCACCGAAACAGCGTGCAAGCAAGGCGGGAACGCCGGCCGGCAAGGCCGCCGGCGTCGAGGGGAAATTACAGGCCCAGGGCAGCGATACCGGCCTTGGCGATCTGCACGTCTTCCGAGGATTTCACACCGGAGACGCCGACGGCGCCGACGTAATGGCCTTCAACCACCACCGGCACGCCGCCTTCGAGCAGGCCGTCCAGGCCGGGGGCGCTCAGGAAGGAGACGCGGCCGTTGTTGATCATGTCTTCATAGATCTTGCTTTCGCGGCGGCCCAGGGCAGCGGTGCGGGCCTTGGCCGGGGCGATCTGCGAGGAGATCGGGGCAGCGCCGTCCATGCGCTGCAGCCACAGCAGGTGGCCACCGTCGTCGACCACCGAGATGGCCACGTTCCAGTTGTTGGCACGGGCTTCGGCTTCAGCGCCGGCAGCGATCTTCTTGACGTCGTCCAGCGACAGGAACGGTTTGGTTTGCATGGTGGCTCCGATACGCAGAAAAAATTGAACGCTGATTGTACGGCCAGAAAGTCTTTTTTGACATCCCGCCCGGCCAACTCATCTTTCACCAATAGATGAAGATTTTTGCATCAACGCGACCCTCTCGATCGCTTTTCTCATGCATCAAGGAAACTTTCTGCAAAAACGTAAATCATTTAGCCGAAATATTTTCCTACCCCGTGTAGGAAAAACACTTACTGGGAGAAGGCGCCAAATACCCCGCTTTTGCCCCATAAATGATTTCAGTTTGACAAGCTGGCACGAATCCAGCTTTTGACAAGCCGTAAGATTTACCTTACAGTCCCGCAATCCTATTTTGAGAGGATCCCGATGACCCTACGCCGATCTGACCGAATCCGACGACAAACCGCTCGTGCGTGCGCGCTCGCAGCCGGCCTTTGGATCAGTGCATCGGCCTATTCCGCTGACCTTTCCCTGGCAGCGCAGGATCTTCCCCCTCCCCAAGCCACCTCCCCGCAAGCCCAGCTGCTGATCAGCAAGACCAATCTTGCGATCGCCCGCCTGCAAGACATCACCAACCGCGCCTCCGAACTGGCGACCCAGGCCCTGGCCATGCTGGGCATCAATTACCGCTACGGCGGCAATTCGCCCGATACCGGCCTGGATTGCAGCGGACTGGTGCGTTACGTCTTCAAGGAAGCATGGGGCACCGACCTGCCGCGCACCTCGCTGGAAATCAGCCGCGTGGGCGAGAAGATCGGCAGCGACAATCTGCAGCCCGGCGACCTGGTGTTCTACAACACCCTGCGCCGTGGTTTCTCGCACGTGGGCATCTACCTGGGCGATGGCAAGTTCATCCACTCCCCCTCGGCCGGCGGCCAGGTGCGTATCGAGAGCATGGACGAGTCTTACTGGAAGAAGCGCTTCAATGGTGCACGCCGCATCATCGCAGGTGAAGAAGAGCAGAAATAATCACCATCGCGGTGCAGACCGCATGGCAAAAGGCCGCTGGAAACAGCGGCCTTTTTTTTCGTTCATATCCCGGCCAAAAACGGCCAAGCCATCAATTGCCGCCGCCCGCCATCAGCTTCAGCTTGCGCTTGATTTCCGGCATGGCAGCGGTGGCGGCCTGCTCCCCAGCCAGGATGGCCACGTTGCGGCTGGCGAAGTCGCTGCCCTTCATCGAACCCAGGCCCGGCTGCAGCACGATGTCGGCGTTCTTGAGTTCATACTGGTTGATGGTCTGGCCCATGATGGCGAAGGTCTGCAGCAGCACGTCGATGGAGCTGCTGGAGGCCGCCTGCGCCTCTGGATTGGCCGAGATGTTGACCGCGATCACGAAGTCCGCCCCCATCTGCCGCGCAAAGCGCACCGGCACCGGCGACACCAGCCCGCCATCCACATAGGTGTGGTCACCGATCCTGACCGACTGGAACACCCCCGGCACCGCTGACGAAGCCCGCACGGCAGTGCCGGCATTGCCGCGCTGGAACAGTATGGGCTGGCCGGTGCGCAGGTCGGTGGCGACTGCGCCGAAGGGAATCTTGAATTTCTCGATGGGGACGTTGTGCACGGCCTTGTTGACGTAGTTCTGCACGCCCTCGCCCTTGAGTACGCCGCTGACCTTGGAGAACAGCGGCACCGACCAGTCCGAGATGGCGGCCTCATCCATGGCCAGCGCCAGCTTCTGCAGGGCGAAGCCATCATTGCCCGCCGCATAGAGCGCCCCGACCAGGCTGCCGGCGCTGGTGCCGGCTACCACATCGACGGTGATGCCCTGGGCTTCCAGTGCCTTGATCACGCCGATGTGGGCAAAGCCGCGTGCCGCGCCGCCGCCCAATGCCAGGCCGATCTTGATGCGGCGTGGCGTCGGTGCCGCCGTGGCGCTGGGCGCAACCGCCGTGCCGGCCGGCGTGGATCCGCTGGCCTCCACGGGCTTGTTGCCGGCACCGCCCGGCAAGAGCGACGAGGTACCGCAGGCAGAGAGAAGGAATACCGAAGCGATGGCCGCAGCCATCAAGCGAGAGGAGAGGCGCATGACGCGAGGGAAAGCAGTGACGAAGCCCGACATTGTACTGCAAGCGCCCTGCCCGTCCGGAGAGCACGGGAGGCGGTGGTGTAGAATGCGGCCCCTGGCTTTTCGATCCGGCCCGGCACATCCAGGCATCACAGGCAGCATAGGCACATGAATATCGTCATCAACGAAGAACTGAAGCAGTACATCGATCCCCTCACCCCCAACGAGTACGCGGCGCTGGAACGCAGCCTGCTGGCCGAAGGCTGCCGCGATGCGCTGGTGCTGTGGGGCGACGTGCTCATCGATGGTCACAACCGTTACGAAATCTGCAGCAAGTACGACCTGCCTTTCAAGACGATCCAGAACGACAGCTTCGGCTCGCTGGAAGATGTGCTGCTCTGGATGATCGACAACCAGCTCGGCCGCCGCAGCGTCTCGGACTTCCAGCGCGGCATGCTGGCCCTTCGCAAGCGCGACATCATCGCCGCCCGCACCAAGTCCGAGGCCACGCCGCCCAAGAACTCCGCCACGGAAGAGAACCAAGGCGAAGGCGCAGCCGCCAGCGATGCGCCTGCGACCAGTGACGATCCCTGGCACGCCGACGACAACACCGGCCGCATCAAGACCCGCGAAGACATCGCCCGCGCCGCCGGCATCAGCAGCGCCACCATCGGCCAGATCGACCGCATCCGCAAGACGGCCGCGCCCGAGCTGGTGGAAGCAGTGCGCAATGGTGCCATCTCCATCAATGCCGCCGCCGCCGTGGCAACCCTGCCCAGCGAGGCGCAGGTCAGCGCCGTGGCCGGGGGCAAGAAGGAATTGCGCGAAGCCGCCAAGAAAGTGCGCGAACAGAAAGCCGCCACCCGCACCCCGCGCGCACCCAAGCCCGATGAGGCGATCACGGAAAACGCCATCCCGCTGGTGGAGGGCCAGGAAAACGAACTCACTGCCACCCTGCGCCGCGAAATCGCTGCCCTGCAGTCGCGCGTGAGCCGCCTGTCGGAAGAGAACCAGGGCCTGCGCGCCGAACTGGCCCTGCTAAAGGGCGCCGCACCGCAGCAGGACTGAAGCGCCCTCTTTCATGGCCACCTTCACCATCGCCCGGCGCGCCGAGATCGAACTGGAGATCCGCAAGAGCCGCTTCATCGGCATCGTCACGCCGGTGCCCGGCCGCGAAGCCGCCATGCAGGAAATCGCCCGAATGCGCGATGCCCATCGCAACGCCACCCACGTCTGCTGGGCATTGATGGCCGGCGGCCAGTCCGGCATGTCCGACGATGGCGAACCGTCAGGAACGGCGGGGCGCCCGATGCTGGAAGTGCTACGCCACCATGAACTCGATGGCGTACTGGCCATGGTGGTGCGTTACTACGGTGGCGTGAAACTCGGCGCAGGCGGCCTGGTGCGCGCCTATACCGATGCGATTGCGACTGCGCTCAAGAGCACGGAGCGCACCGAACGCGTGGCCCAAGCCGAGATCGAGATCGGCGTGGTCTATTCCGCCGAACCGCAGCTGCGCCACTGGCTGGCCCAGCAGAAATACGAATTGCTGGACAGCCGCCACGACACCCTCGCCCATCTTCACCTGCGCTTGCCCGAAGCGGCGCTGTCGCAGGCCGAGGAGGCCATTCGCCGGCTCTCTTCGAACGCCGAGATCAAGCGCATCATCTGATCCATCCGCGCCCGCCGGGCCGCCTCGGGCGGACGCGACCACAGCATGTCGAACTCGGCCACCAGCAGGTGGTAGTCGATTTCCGTCAACGGTGTTGAAGCATTCATGCCACCCTCACCGGTCCCGCGTCACACTGCGCGCCACGAAGATCGCCAGTGCCGGAGCCAGCGTGAACAGCGCCAGCAATACCCAGGCTGCGCGCGCAGTGGCCTCTGCCCCGCCCGCTCCCAGCCCGGCCTGATTGGCGACCAGTCCCGCCAGTGCCGCCCCCAGCGCCATGGCAAACAATTGCACCGTCGTGATGGCCGACGAGGTCAGGTTCTCTTCGCCGGGCTGCGCCGCATGCAGCGCACAGGCCACCAGATGCGGCCAGCCCATGCCGATGCCCAGACCCGTCACCCCCAGCGCCAGCACGATCAGGCCATCGGCCAACGTGCCTGCGGGCAGCCACTGCGCGGGCATCAAGAACGCCAGCAGGGCCATGCCCAGCGTCATCATGCAGGGACCGAGCCGGATCATGCGCAAGGCCGCCGCACCGCTAAGGCCAGAGCAGCCCAGCGACCCCAGGCTCCAGCCCGCTGCCATGGCCGCCGTCGCATAGCCGGCGCCCAGCGGGTCGTAGCCATGCAAGCCCTGCAGGAAATACGGCAGGAAGATTTCCACGCAACTGCCCATGACCAGCAAGGCAATGCAGGCCATCACCCCGCCCATCACCGTGCGCGGCCGATAAGCCGCGTGCGGCAGCAGGTTGGCGCGATGGCCCAGGTCGATACGCGCCATCCACACAGCCAGCAACACTCCCGCCAGCACGCAGGCCGAGGCCAGCCAGTCATCGTCGGCCTGTGCGGCCAGCGCTACCAGCACTACCGATGAAGCCAGCAAGGCGATGCGTCCCAGCGGCACGGCCTGCGCCGGGCCGCTCGCGCTGCGCACCGTCGCCGGCCCCAATTGCCGCCACACCAGCCAGGCCTGTGCGGCAAGCAGGGGCAACAAGGCAAAGAACGCCACGCGCCAATGGCCGCTGGCGGCAAACAGACCGCCGACGGCGGGCCCCAGCAAGGTCGAGACACCCCACATGCCGGACACCAGCGCGATGGCACGCGGCCACATGCGCGGCTCGAACACCAGCGGGATCAGGGCATACGCCAGCGCCGCCAGCAGACCGCCGCCGATGCCCTGCACCGCCCGCCCCGCCAGCATCCATCCCATGCTGCCGGCGCTGCCGCACAGCAAGGCGCCGCTGCCGAACAGCGCCAGCGCCATCAGGTAGGTGGCGCGCGCGCCCATCGCCCCCATGAGCTTGCCGGTCAAGGCGGAACCGGCGATGGAGGCGGCCACGAAGAGCGTCACGTTCCAGGCGTAATACGCCAGGCCGCCGATATCCCGCACCACGGAGGGCAGGATGGTGGTGACGATGTGCACGTTGATCGCATACAGGGCGACCCCACCGGTCAGCGCTACGGCGCGCCAGCGGTGCGGGCCCAGCAGTTCACCCCAGCCGGCCGCAGCCGTTGCGGCGCCTGGGGAAAGGGATGAGGTGGAAGAACGGGTCATGGCAACAGGCCTTTCTGAATGCAGCGGACACGATGCGTGGCCCGGGACCGCATCGACAAGGACGGGACACCGGGATATTATGCAAGCCAATTCTTGCTTAATTACCCCAAATGGTAAGAGCAATTTTTTAATTAAACAAGTAAACACTTGGAAAATAGTATGCGCGATGAAAGCTCTGCTGCCGACACCGGCCCCAGCACGGCCGAACGACTCCTGCTGCGCCTGAAGACACGTGGACCGGCATCCACCGCCGAACTGGCAGGCGAACTGCAGATCACGCCCGAGGCGGCGCGCCAGCAATTGCAGAAGCTGGCGGCCGAAGGCCTGATCTGCCCGCGCCAGGTCCAGACTACTGTGCGGGCCGGAAGGCCGCGCCAGGACTGGGAGTTGACCGGTGCCGGCCATCGCCGCTTTCCCGATACCCACGCCCAGCTGACGGTGCAGTTGATCGGTTCGATCCGCCAGCTCTTTGGCGAACCCGGCCTGCACAAGCTGATCGACCAGCGCGAGCAGGACATGCGTGCGGACTACCTGCTGCAGTGCGACGGGATCACGGCACCCGGCAAGCGCCTGCAGCGGCTGGCCGAGCTGCGCACCGCCGAGGGCTACATGGCACGGGTGGAAAAGCAAGGAAGGGATTGGCTGCTGATCGAAGACCACTGTCCCATCTGCGCCGCCGCCAGCACTTGCCAGGGATTTTGCCGTTCGGAGCTGCAGCTCTTTGGCGAGGTGCTGGGCGAGGAGTTCGCCATCACCCGGGAGGAGCACCTGCCCGCAGGCGGCCGGCGCTGCGTCTATCGTATCCGGCGCTTGCCCGTGCGCTGAAGCGCGGGACTGCCGGCACGGCCGGAAATGTGCGAAGATCGCGCTCGCCGCGCCGCCTCGGGGGAGGCCGCACGGCCATCGTCACCATGCCACCGTACCAACGCCAGGGGAAGCCATGCCGCCAGACCAGAGTGATTTCGATCCCGTACTCTTCATCAAGGATGGGCCGTCAAAGCCCTTGCTCGATCCCAAGCAATATCCGTACATGTGCAACGACAGGGGCGTGGGCAGCCAGAGCGAGACCCCTGTGGGCGAGATCATCGCCCTGGCACCGGAAGCGCCGGCCCTTGAACGCGGCGCGACCTACCGCGACATCGCCCATTGGCAGCGCACCGTCACGCCCAAGGACTGGCCCTCTTACGAGATTACCGAATTCGATTTCCGTGTTCCCGAGGTACGCTACGAGCCGCTGCCCGCCACTCCGGAGAACGCCCAGGCTTTCGGCGCGACCCTGTTGCGCGACGGACAATGCCTGCACTTTCCCTTCGACAACCTGGTGATGGCCGACTACACCTATGGCAAGTGGGCCGGCTATGAATCGCCCTACCTGGGCGATGGCCGCAGCCGCGAACTGCTGACCTGGAATGCCACCGACCTGGAGTATCACTACTTCGCGCACATCTTCTTTTCGCGCGGACCCGAACCGCTGGTGATCACGGTGGCGCGCTGGCGTCCTTACGTCAATGAAATCAGCCTGGCCGACCTGTGGGTGGAACCGGGCGATGCCCTCGTGATCCCGCCCAAGCGCATGGCCCCGCCGCCCACGCCGGGCATGAGCGAAGAGGAGAAGCGCCTGCTGGTGGTGGACATGCACAACAACCGCAATTCAGCCCAGGCCTGCCGCCGCTATGACGGCCCG
>NZ_DBIC01000091.1:0-19219 GCF_002296545.1 Herbaspirillum sp. UBA812
AGTGATGATGATGCCGGGGCTGATCATGTTGACTCGTGCGCCACGCTTGCCCCAGCGCACGGCTTCAGCCATGACCCGCAATGCATTGCCACGTTTGGAGAGCTGGTAGGCATGCAGTGAATCCGTGACTTTCTCCGGCGCCAGGAACGGCAGGGACAGCAATTCTTCCGTGGGGGAAGTCGCGAGGGACCTGCTTTGCTCAACGGACAAAGGGCCGAGACGATGGCCGGACTGCGAGGCGATCACCACGCCGGAACCGCCACGTTCGATGACGTTGCCGAATTCTTCCAGAATGACGGCGGTGCCATAGAGGTCCACCTTCAGGATGGTCTGGGGTGACGCCTGGGAGGGAGAAACCCCGGCGGCGTGGATGAGGCCCGATACGTTCCCCAGCGAACTGGCTTTGCCAACCAGCGCCTGGATCGATTCCCTGGAGGAGATGTCGACGCTGGTCACTTCGGCATCAAAGCCTGCATCGGAAAGAACGGCGGCGGCAGCCTGGGCGTGCTCGACACGAATGTCGGCCAGCAGAAGTTTCTTGCCGGCACCCACCCGGCGAGCGATAGCCTGTCCGATCGAGCCCGGTCCGATGACTACGATGACGTCTTTCACGATTGACTCCTCATTCAAGTTTGGATGGACACATCGTAGCGCTCGCACACTCTTTTGATTAGTCATATGAAACCGCATGGACTTATGAAATCAACTCATGAATTCAGCAGTCCAGCGCTGCTGATCAGGACTGGCCACTCGCACTAACCCGCTCCCTTCTTGGGTGCGACCCACTCAAATGCCGCTTTTCAGCTTTACATTGACACGGCGGACCGCAATGACAATCCCTGTGAGCGAAAGCCCCAGACCTCCAAGACTGAGCAGGATCAGCACAGCCTCCCTCCAGCCGACTGCAACCAGCATGAAATGCAGGTCCCAGCTATGCAGGAAGCTGAACAGCCAGCGCCCCACGCGTTGCGCGCGGTCAGCGGTGAGAGCGATCTGCCCGGTGGCTGGATCGATATAGACCAGGGTGCTGCCCGCATCATCAAAACGCAACCTGAGCACAGGCAGGCGACGCTCGGCGCCGCCCATCATGGCTTCCGGCGCACGGCGGTAGTAATAGGCATCACCGCCATCGAGCAGCTCTGCCTGCATGAGTTTGGCGGGCAGCAGCATTGCAGCGGCCTCTTGCAGCATGGCCTGTGGCCATTGCCGCTGTACCAGCAGACCCTGTGCACCCGTGGTGACGATGCGAGTACCATCTGCGGCATCCCGGGCAAGCACGAAGCCATGCCCGCCTAGATTTTTCCACTCCAGTTCGACGGCTTGAAAACCATCCCGCTGCAGTGCCTGCAGGATGTCCGTTGGTGTGCGATCCATGTGCTGCCGGGAGACGATGGCCCCTTCGTAGCGCGCCAGGTCCGGCGATTGCGTCGGCGAAAAAATACCCAGTGGATTCATCGACATCAGACCACTGAAGATCCATGTCAGCGTGATGGCAGCAAAGCCCAAACCGAGCAGATGGTGCCAGCGCATCCATCCCGGGGCGAAGGGCGAGCGGGAACCGGATTTGTAAGGTCGCGCAAAGCGCCAGCGCCAAAGCCCCAAGACGATGCCGCTGCAGGCAACCAGAACGCAGCCGGCCGAGAGCGCAATAACGGTCCAGCTCCAGACCGGATCGCGCGACTGGTTCTTCAAGGGATAAAGCCAGTGCAGCCACGCGCCAACATAATTCCACATGCGCTGAGAGCGGCTGGCCTGCATCACGACCACACCGGTCCGGGAGGAAACGTAGAGCAAGGTCTGCGCAACATCGCCGACCTGCACCATGTGCAGGGGGCGATGCGGGTTGAGGCTGCCGGAATGGGTCCAGCGGTCTTCATCGATGCTGCCCAGGTATAGAACGTCCTCACTGCCTGAGAATGCCCTGGCGCTGCGCAGTGCCGCAGCGCTGCTAAAGCCCTTTGCCTGGACGCCACTGGAAGCATCCATGCTGATCAGGCTGCCATCGGCGCGCTGGACGATATAGCGTGCTTGCCCGGAGGCAGCGTTGAGGAGCAGCCGGCTGACCGGCACATCTCCCATGACCTGCGAGGGTAATTTTGGTGCGGCACTCAGCGCTGGCAATGCCGCCAATCGGTCCCAAGGGGTGAGCTTGGGATAACCGATGAACAGCATCACCATGCCGCTGACAAACCACAACGCCATCAGCAGGCAGCCGGCGACACCGCACCAGCGGTGCGTGAGATAGGTCCAGCGCCGCAGGCTGCCTGTCAATTTCTTCATCAGGCTCAGAAGCGATGATTCAGCGTCAGCTGAACTTCGCGCTCGGGACCATACAGCCATTGCGTGGTGGTGTAATACGCCGTGGTGAAATAACGCTTGTCGAAGACATTGTTGGCACGCAGTGTGACCGTGGTGGCCTGCGTGGCCTTCCATTGCAGCGCCAGGTCAGTGGTGGTGTAGGAGGGCAGTCTGATCGTATTGGCATTGTCGGCATAGCGCTGGCCGACATACTGCAGGCCGCCGCTGGCGGTCCATGCCGGCAGGAAGTTCCAGCTCAGCCAGACATTGGCCAGACGCTCGGGGACGTTGGTGGGTACCTTGCCGTCACGCGAGACAGCCGCGCCACTGACCGATTCGGTGAAGTCATCGAAGCGTGCGCGCAGCACGGTGGCATTGGCGTTCAGTTTCCATTGCTCTGAAAGGGCCAGCGACAGGCTGGCTTCGATCCCTCGCGAGGACTGCTGTCCGACCTGCACGCTCGTACTGGGATTGGCCGGATCGCGGGTAAGCAGATCGTTCTTGCGGATATCGTAGAGCGCCAGCGTCCACTCACCGCGCTTGTCCCAGAACACCTGCTTGATGCCAGCCTCAATCTGTCGTCCGGTCGACAACTTGAATTTGCTGTTGGCCTTGCTCATGAAGAGCATGCTGCTCACGGGCGCCGCCGCCTTCGAGTATTGGCCGTAGACACTCAGGTCAGGGGTAATGGCATAGACGGTTCCCAGGCGCCAGCCCAGGTTGGAGAAGCCTTGATCGAAGCCACCCGTGCCGCCGGCAAGATCGGTGCGGGAGACATCCGCGTGATCGAAGCGCAGGCCGGCCAGCACACTCAGTTTTTCGGTCAGGTCCAGCTTGTCTTCGGAGAAGACTGAATACTGCGAAGCTCGCGCGCGGAAGCGAGGCAGGAAAGCCGGAATCCCCACGCCGCTGGCATAGCTGCCCGGATCGAAGCTATAGGGATTGACCGAGCTGAAGCTGCCACTGTAGGTGTTGTTGGTATGCGTAAAAGACGTCGAGTTGATATCAAAGCCGACCGAGACCTGATTCTTCAGGCCTGCCAGATGCCCCTTGAAAGTCGCATCAGTAGTTACTCCGGTCTGCGACTGGTCATGACGGATTTCGGTGGCATCGCCTCGATCGACCAGTCCGGTCGCGTTGTTGTAGACATAGCTTTCAGCGTTGCGCCAGTAGCGGTTGCTGTTGATCTGATAGAGACGGGTGCGCAGCGTGGTATCGGCATCGGGTGTCCACTGGGCTTCCAGTTGCGCCCAGCGGTCCTTGTAGTCGATGGTGCCGTCAGCCACGTTGTAGTTGCGTTCGCGCAGGGCATCGACTTGTTGACCGTTGATCAGGGGCGTACCGAAATAGGCCATCGGACGCTGATGCCCCTGGGCATAACTCAGCTGCACGAACAGATCGCGATTGACATCCAGGCGCAGCGCACCGGACAGGCTCAGGTTATTCGTGTTGCCGCGATCGACCCAGCCATCCGACCGATCTCCAGCGATGTCGACCCGGTAGGAAAGCATCTCGTTGATGGCGCCGCCGCTACCCAGTCCGAGGCGCCGGGTGTTGTGGGTGCCGATGGTAGTTTCAATTTCGTTTTCGATCTTCCCGCGTGTGGGCTTTTTGGGGATCACATTGACCACACCGCCGATGGCACCATCGCCATAGATCACCGAGGCAGGTCCGCTGAGGACTTCGATACGGTCGATGTTCCAGGTGTCGAACGGAAAGCTCACGCCCACGCCACCATATTGGCGCAGTCCGTCATAGAGACGCATCACGGAGGTGGCATCGGTGAAGCCGCGTGCCGACAGCGCGCTGCCGCTGTTGCCCGGGTGGCCCATGGCGCTGTAGCCGGGCGCACGGGTGATGGCATCGGTGATGCTGGCGTCGCCGCGCTCTTCCAGTTGCTGGCGGTTGATGACGCTGACGCTGGCTGGCGTCTGCAATGGTGTCAGATCCAGATTGGAACCGACCGATACCTGATTTTGCAGCGGCAATGGACTCTGGGCATTGATCGTGATGGCCGGCAACGCATTGGCGGATTCCTCTGCCTGGACAGGAGCGGCGAGGCAGAGCAGGGGCAGTGCATAGGGAGCATATGCAATCGTGCGGCGCAACTGGGCTGGCAGCGAACGGGCAGGATACGCGAGGGTGCGTGGTTGGGATTTTTTTGTCATGTCAGTGTCTCGGGGAAGGTGTCGTGGGGTGACTGAGAAAGGCCCAGTCAAGCGCGGCACACAGCATCTTCAACGCCTCTTGAGGGCGTCCGGGCGGGGATGCCGGCTACAGTGACCGCAGCGGGTGAATCAATAGCGTGTACCCGGTGGGCCACGTGGGGCGGCAGTTGCCCAGGCCGTGTGTGTCCGTCGCGCTCCCTGGACAAGCTCGACGGCCAGCGATATCCGCAATGGAGGCTGTGACAGGTCCAACCGCGACGGCAATGCGTGAGCAAGATCCTGCTTTGCGCAGAACATGCAGTGCCCTGCATGGGCTACATTCCCGGTTTTGCTACTGGCCCCACCCGAAGTCGTAGCTGGATCATCGGAGACGGAACATATGTCATTCCAAGCTAAGGCAAGCTTGGTACCGATGCGTGCTTGCACCACTCCCGACCACATCATTGCCAGCAGGGCAGCAATGGTGAGCCACGCGATCATGCGCATGCGGGGAAGGCGAGTTTTCATGGGCGCAGATTCTAACGCCCTGGAAGCCGATCCGGCCGGTCACAGAAACGCAGCCTTCTTGTGAGAAAAAGACAGGAAGTCCTTGCCTGTAAAGGATTTGTAAGATTTTCGTCAACTGCACATTCCGCTTGTCTGCGACAATATGTCGCATGTGCTGCGCCTTGGTCGTGGCAAACTTGTCGCCTGCGAAGATGAGCGCCCGGATGCGGGCTCAGTCAGCTTCCATGAATCAAATCACCGGTCCGATCAGGGTAAGTACATCCCCTCAGCCGATCCCATAGTGGAATTGAAGATAATGAAAAATGTTAAGCGCCTCCTGTCGCTAGTGATCCTTTCCAGTCTTTTCCTGGCGCAATTCGTCTGGGCGCACGCCCATCTGAAGACGGCCATTCCTGGCGATCAGGCGGTAGTGGCTTCACCAGCAGAGCTGACACTCACTTTCTCAGAAGGATTGAATCTGAAATTCAGCGGCGTCAAGCTGTCAGGCCCCGATCAGAAGGAAGTCAAATTAGGTGAGTCCATGCTCATGGACGAGGGAAAGTCATTCATGGTGGGGATCCCCACACGACTGGCACCGGGCACCTACACGGTGCAATGGCATGCCTTGTCCGTAGATGGCCACAAGACCGAGGGTAGCTATAGCTTTTCCGTAGCACCTTGATTTCTCCCACGCTTCTGTTGGGGCTTTGCCGGCTGTCACTCGATGGTGCGGCACTGTTTCTGTGGGGCTCCGGCCTGACCTTGTTTGTACTGGTGGGAGAGCCGCTCAGGAGCGAGCTATGGCAACGCCTGGCCGGATGGCGACGTCTTTTGTTCGGACTCCTGTTGACTGCCGTGCTTGCCAGTTTGCCCCTGCAAGCCAGCATTCTTGGCGATGGCTGGGCTGATGCCTGGCACCTTGACATGCTCGCTGCGGTAGCCAACGGCACCTCAATCGGTACGGCATGGTGGACCCAACTGGTCGCCATTTGCCTGCTCCTGCTCGGCGTGACGTCATCGGATCGCATGCGCTTGCTCGCATGTATCGCTGGTGGCGGCATCATGCTCACGAGCCTGGCGCTGACCGGACATGCCGTCATGCATGAGGGATGGACGGGACTGTTGCATCAGGCAAACGACGTTCTCCACGTGTGGAGCGTTGGAGCTTGGATAGGCGCGTTGCCTGTCGTCTTGATGATCCTGTCAGACCAATATCGCCGCACGTATCCGGATCTGGTCAGTACAATCTTCCGGCGTTTTTCAAATATCGGCCATGCAGTGGTGGCATTGGTTTTCCTGACAGGCTTGCTCAATACCCTCCTCATTCTTGGACGACTGCCGTTGGATTTCCATTTTCGCTACCAAGCGCTGTTGACCATGAAGATCCTGGTGGCTGGCGCAATGATGGCTATTGCCGTGTTCAACAGGTATGTACTGGTGCCATCAATGCGTCATCATCGCAATGCCCTGCGACAGATACGCCGTCTGACCCTGGCGGAAATTTTGCTCTCCTGGTTTGCGTTGATGTTGCTGGCATGGCTGGGAATGTTGCAGCCAAATTGAAAATGCTGCCACTGCGGCAAAGCGCCGCAGCGTGACGTCTTGAGCACATGCTCTTGCGCTCCGAGATATCCGGTCTCCCCAGCCTAACTCACCTGCGCCTGGATCCATGCAAACAGCGACTCCAGGTCGTAATCGCCACTATGTGGGCGGTTCCAGGCGAACTCCAGATTGACCTGTGCGCCACGCTGCCGTGCCGCTGCAGCGAGCAGCGTCGGCACCGCCAGCGAGGTATCCCGATCCATCGTGCCTTGTCGGATGCGCCAGCGTTGCGCTACTACGGAGCGCGCATCAGCGATTTCCTGCATCGCATCCATGGCCTTGACCGTCTGTGGCTCAGCCAGGCCAGCACCGGACACCTTGCTGTGCTGCGCCGAGAATGCGGTGAAGTGGCGCTTGTCGGTGTTCGCATCACCGAACAGCTGATTCTCGCCGGTTTCCAGGGCCAGGCCGTCGAAGGCTGGTTGACTCTTCATGCGTCCGACACTACGTGCATAGGCACTGAAATCGACTGCTACCACCTTGTCATCGCGAAGCTGAAGCCATGCCGGCTGACCCAGATCGGTGCCGCCGGCCTGGGCCTTGCGGGCTGAGTCGAGAAGCAGCCCGGCGATATGATCACGCAATGGTCCGTGACCATCGGTCTGCAGGCTGAGCGTGCCTCCCTCCGGCGAACGCAAGCCCAAGGCATTGACATAGTCGACAAATGCCGCACGCAGTTGCGCCGACAGCTGCAACTGCGCATCACTGAGCTGCCCCACGACTTCCTGACGCTGAATTTTGTAATCAAGCATCGAGATGGCCACATTGCGATACTCTCGCAAGCCCTCGAACTGCCATTCGTAGGCTTCATCTGCATGCGCCAGATTGGTAATGGGGCAATAAGCGGATACGGCGAAGATATCGTCGCGCCCCGGCGCTGCCCCTAGCTTGTTGAGCTCAGCCTCGTAGTCAGGGTGATTGCCGCTGGCACCCAACAGCGCTGACAAGGCACCACCCGCGCTGGTGCCATTGGAGATGATGCGTTCGGGGTTGCCGGGGAAGCGGCCAGCGTTGTAGCGTAACCAGCGCACTGCCGCCTTGAGATCGACGATGGCGGCAGGTGCCTTGCCGGTCCATCGGCCATCGCTCGCTTGCAGTGTGCGTCCCCGCGCACCCGGGGCCGCTACGATGAATCCACGCGCCAGGGCCACGGCACTGGCGCTGACGGTATTTGTGTCCATAGGGGGAGGTGGCAAGGCCCCCGGAGGCAGGCCTGGCGGCGGATTGTGTTGCTGCCCACGTTGGCCACCCGGCGGTCCCGCTGGAAAGCCGCCTCCGGCAAGAGTCCCTGGTTTTGCGGGCATGTAGCCGCCTACCGCATTGGGAAAGAAGATCGGGGCGCTACGCGCGTCGAAGCTACCGATGCGGCCGCCCTGAAAGTAGGTCTCGGGAATGTACAGGTTGAGTACCTGGTACTCGGGCTCGACGGGTCGCGCCACATAGGGGATGCCCTCAAAGGCGCGTACCTGGATGACCTGCCCATCAACCGTTACCTGTTGATGTTTGTAATGCTCCGTGTCCAGCAGTAGTTGCGGGTTCTCTCGGATCGGCTGCGCAAAAGCGACCTTGGAAACCGTGGCCGCTGCGAGCAGTGCCAAATTGAATTCTCGTCGATTCATGAGGTTGTTGCCTTGTTGAAATTTAAAGCCATGCCCATTGCGTCGCCTGGTTCACGAAGGGAAAACAGGGCGTCCCCCTTGGATCTTCTCCGCGCAGACTGTGCCAGAAATGGCCTGCCTGAAGATCATATCGGTCGAGAAGTTCTTCAAGCTGGTTTTCAGAAATTTACTTCATGGACGGCGCGATTGTTTTGACGAGAATTTGATCAGTACCCGACAGGGAGATTCCGACGCCAAGCAACTACGGAAGTCGCATTGCACATGACCTGGCTGCGGCAAATTGACGCAGTCGGGTCCATGCAGCGTCATCATCTGCGAATGCGGGCTTATCATAGGTTACGCCAGATCCTATTTTTGCCTCTCGTTTCCAGACCTCCGAACATGATTTTGAGCCGACGCTTTCATCAACTGCTCGCATGGCTTGCGCTATGCGTGATGGTGTTTGGTGCTGCCGCTCCAACCATTTCGCGGACGCTGGCCTCCAATAGCCACCTCACCTGGATGGAAGTCTGTAGTGCCAGTGGCACCAAGCGCGTCGCGGTAACAGGAAACAGTACGGCAGGGCAGGAGAAAATGCCCGTCGACGGAGCACACTGCGGCTATTGTGTCCTTCAGCAGCACGCACCGACACTACCGTCTGCTGCGCCGGGTATCGCCTCGCTGATTGCGGTACTGGTGCATCCAGTCTTCTTCATTACTGACTTCACCGTGGTCCCGGCTCTGGCTCCCACGGCACATCGCAGTCGAGCTCCTCCGACTCTCGTTTGACCGCCTTGATTCTGTGTGTTGCACAAGTCTCTTTCGCGAACTTGTGCAGGTCTTTGTCTGCCTGGCCAGTCTAACCACAGATGTTCAGCAAGGCAGAACATGAGCAAGCAGCATGCATCCAGGCAGGGATGCATGCCATCGGCTCATCACAATGGGAAAGCGAGCGCAGTCAGCGCGGAGGCTTTCTCATTTCTCTCCCGATCCATTCAGCGAACGCTCCGTTCAGGATGCCGCAACACACGTACGTCCGATTGCATGATCTCCAATCGAGACGTCCATCACGAGGTTTGTTACCCCGGCCTGTCCGGCCCCAGGAGGCCATATGCAAACGAATGATTATTTGGAATTGGTAAAGAGAAAGCTCGACCTGCAGTCCGACCAGGCATTGGCAAATGTACTGGGGGTGACGCGCAGTGCGATCAGCCATATGAAAAGTGGAAAAAGTGGTATCGGCGATGCGACAGCAGTGAAGGTGGCCCAGCTAACCGGCATTCCGGTTGCTCGCGTCCTGATCGATGTCGATCTTGAACGTTCGAAGGCCCCTGAGGTGAAAGCAGCGTGGGCCTCGATGATGGAAAAATTTCCGACACCCACTGATCTCCACATGTCATACCGCAGTCAGCATCTGAATTTCCTTCCGTCATCCCAAACTGGCGGCCCACCTCAAGATCGGCAAAGCCAAATGAATTGGCTGACCTCTGAATGGCTCTGACGGAGAAGAAAACATGTTCAATGCAATCACAGTGCAATCTCTGCCCGCTGGCAAACATCTCACCATCCCCAAGCATCGTGGCTTGCGCTTGCGTGCCAACGAGAGCATGTACAACTGGATTTATCGCTACAAGAATCCGAATGATGGCAGGATTCGCCAGGTCAAACTGGGCGAATGGCCCAACATGTCATTGAACTCGGCCGTTCGCCAATGGCGGCAACTCAAGAGTTTGCGTGATCAGGGGATCGATCCGTCAACGGTGCATCGGCAAGCGCAACCCCCACAACGTGATTCCGGATCAATGTCCAATGAGTCCGCTGCGCAACTGACGGTGCAGCAAATCGGCTTGCGTTACTACGAGGGACACGTCAAGCATCATTGGGGCGAAAGAGGGGCCAAGGAAGTGTGGCGTATTTTCGCGCGCACGCTGGGTGAATTGGCCGACCTTCCAGCACAGGCGGTCGATGCAGACATGGCTGCGGATTTTCTTGGTGGCTTCTTGGATCGGCCCAAGCAAGGCACTATCACGCGACGCGAACTGGGTGCTGCCTGGGACTACGCCATTGCGCATGGATTGCTTCCTGCCAAGTGCGTCAATGTGTGGCGTAGCGTCATGCGTGGTGAGTTCAAGAGCAAAGGCGTTCGTATCAAGGGCGTGCATCGCGGCCCCGTAAAGCGTCTGCTGTCGGTCAATGAGCTCGCGGTTCTATTGCCGTGGCTCCATCATTTCACCAGTACCAACGAAGATATCCTGACGCTGTTTGCCTGGACATGCGCTCCCGGAAAGGAAATTTGTGCCATGCACGCCCGCGAGATCAGCGAGGAGCAAGATGGCTGGTGGTGGACGATCCCGGAGGTGAAGCTGCGCCCCCAGCGACGCAGAGCCGCTAATGATTTTCGTGTTCCGCTTGTGGGCCGGGCGCTGGAGATCGTGCAGCGTCGGCTTCTGGGCAGCGGGACGGGCTATCTGTTCGAGGGACGCAAGGGCGGACGCTTTGATCCCAAGAATGTCGGCGTGGCTGTCTGGAATGCACGCGAGGACTGCGATTCCCGCCCTGAATATCAGCGACCGCGCCTGCCCATTTCGGACTGGACTCCCAATGACCTTCGACGTGCCGCTGTAGAGTTGCTCAAGACGATGGAATGTCCGCCGGACATCCTTGCCGCAGTGCAGGGGCAGCTCGGCAATCGTCTGCGCCTGTCTACTGCCGGACAAGCTCACGCTGCTCTGAAACGGCTCTGGATGACACGGCTGGCACAAGTCTTGGAACAACTCATGCAGGGCAGGCAGATGGCACCCGCATGAATCAATTCGCGACCAGTCGGCAGCTGAAGATTGGTTTGCATTCTGAGTCGGGCTTCGGGCTCGCTGTTTTCTTATGTTCTTGATGTCGGATTTGGAAGTGCTGGAGAGCGGCCAGCCTTGTACTGAGCGGGAAATCCTCGATGCGGAATGCATCCTTGGTTTTTCATTGCCGACGGAGTTGCGCAATGCCTACCTCAGCGCCAACGGTTTTACCGGGCCGTCCGAAGCACGGTTTCTTTACCCGCTGGCTCGAAGAGAGGTGTTCTCCTCGGTGACCATGCTAAGGCTCACGCAAGTTCTGCGCGGCTTGCCGGCCGCTGCATCACTATGGTCCGCAGCAGTGGCCTTCGGAGACTATGGGATCGGGTCGACCTGGGGCATGACCGCGGAGGGACGTGTGTTCGAATGGTGGCCAGAAGACGGTGACGAGCCGTTCTTTCTGGACGTGTCGCTCCAGCAGTTATGGACCGAGCGCAGCAAACTTTTTGAATCTCTTTCGGCTTCTTGAGTATTTGTGGACGTGCCGATGGCTTCAGCAATCAGGTCGGATGGCCGGCTAATGCGACGCAATCGCCAGCCCAGGTGTGAGTACAGGCTGCACGAAAAATCTGCGGTTTTCGAATTGAACACTGAAGCGAAGACGACAGAGGCGATTGTGTTTTGTCAGGAGGACCGGTATTGCGAACAAGAAACAGGGGCGGGAATAGGTAATCGATAATTCAACTAAGGGCTTGAAATTAGTTAACTTAGTGGTTAGCATTGAACGGGCGTATCACTGACATCGGGGGATGCTTGATACGCTGCGAACAGGGTCTTTTTTGTCAGTTCACCATCCCACGTTGAATCCGCGACCATCCATGGTCTACGGCATGATGAAAACTAAGCAGGGATGCTGTTGTTGGGGGGCTCGACAAAATTTGCCAGAAAGGCCGGCTCCACGGCTCTGCTAAAAATGGGTACACGCTGAATTGTTGGACAGACGATAGCGTGTCCTTCAGGTTGCTGATCACGGATTCCTTGTTCTGACCCCGGAGGCATATCCTGGGCGGTCTCGGATTCTGGTCATCGCCATCAAGAAAAATAGCGATGTCGCTAGGCTAGTTGCGTAACGGGGGGTGGGAAAATGCGTAACGTCGTCAAGGCTCACACGATGCTGCTCGCGCGAGACGAGCATGCTTGCCTGTCAGGGATAGCAGAAGGTCTGGAACAGCATGTCGAGCGCCCGCTCGCCAGCCTTCGTCAATCACATTGCGTAAGGCCATCAGTTCACAAGTTTGGCTAGCTTTTTGCTCAGCAGTGCATGCTGCCTTGATTGGCGCAAGCCGGTAACCGGCTTCCATGGCTGCGAACATCAGGTCATTCAAGACCAGTTGAGCGACGGATCCGGATCCGCAGGAGGGCGCTTTTCGCGTCATCTTCATGTCGATTAAAGCAGATTGACCAGTACCTCAATCATTACCACTGCGAACCAGTTGGGCCGGCCCAAACGGGCGGGTGTGTTGCGTCGAATGCGCTTCCAAAAGATCCTGGAAGCCAGCGCCACGAGAGGGAATGCGCTTCGAAAGAATGGCAATTGTTCACATATTCATCCTGATCTGTTTAATTAAATTAAAGGATTGGACTGGGGCATGAAGAGGGACCTTCAAGTCAGCCATCATCAATCACGGACCGACAAACCTGCGGCCAGCGATTTCCCCGGACTGCTCCAGGCAGCCATGGATTCCCTGGACAGTCAAATCGCATTGATCGACGGTGCCGGAGTGATCCATTACGTGAACAAGTCATGGTGCGATTTCGGCAACGAGAATGGCATGCCCTCCGGATACACCTGGATCGGCTCCAACTATCTTGCGGTCTGCCGGGCGGCTGGCAACAGGGGCGACTGTGATGGACGACAGGTGTATGCCGGTATCAAATCCGTTCTCGAATCAGACGCGCCATGCTTTCAGTACGAATATCCATGCCATAGCCCCAATGAGCAGCGCTGGTTCATGATGCGCATCGCTCCGGTGCTGGAGGCAGAAAATCGCTACATCATTTCTCACAACGTCATTACCGGACGCAAGCTGGCTGAACAACGCATAGAGCGGCTGAATGAAAAACTTTCGCTGCTGGCAGTCACGGATAAATTGACGGGCCTGGCCAACAGAATGAAGCTGGACGATGCACTCGAGAGCGAAATCACGCGTGCCCATCGATATCGAAAAAAGTTGTCGCTGGTACTGCTCGATGTTGATCATTTCAAGGAAGTGAATGACAAGTTTGGACATTCGGCCGGAGACGCCGTGCTTGTACGTATCGCGGAAATTCTGAGGGCAAATGTCCGCGCCACGGATGTGGTGGGTCGGTGGGGAGGAGAAGAATTTCTGCTCATCTTGCCGGAGTGCGATGTAGTGGCTGCCTCGCGCATGGCTGAGAAACTGAGATTGATTGTCGAGCGTCACAGCTTCGTCTTTGTGGGCAAGCGGACATGCAGCTTCGGCGTCGCGACCTATCAATCTGGACAGGATTGCACTGCGCTGCTTTGCCTGGCCGACTCGGCACTCTATCGCGCTAAAAATAGCGGGCGCAATCGCGTGGAGATTGCCGCTGACATCAAACCATATGCGAATACAAGCGACCGTACGAACAAGTTGGCGAGCCTGAATCAAGCTGTCAAGCAATAACCAATAATTTCAAGTTATCTGGTCAGTCGATGATGGGGGAGCTTCACGATGCAAGTTCATTCCGAGTTGGGCGCGACAAGGAGACGTTCCGGGCGGCCACGCAATCCTGAGAGCAGAGTCCGGCTTCTTGATGCTGGACGGATGCTGATATTGAAACATGGTCTGGACTTCAATATCGAATCGATTGCAGTGAATGCCGGTGTGGCCAGGCGCACTTTCTATAGCTATTTCGAAGACAAGGAAGCCTTCGTTGCAGAGCTGTTGCGAGACGCCGAGACAGCGATTGGGAAGTCACAGGACAAGTCTGCCGGTATCTTGGGAAAGCCACTGGCCGATGCCTTGTACGAACTTGGCATGGATTATCTGAGCGGCATCAGCCTGCGCAAGGAATTCAGTGGGACGCGGCTTCTGGCCTCGACAAACAAGACATACTCCAGCCTGGTTGAACGCTTGTTCCTGGAGGCCCGAAGCCGGGACATTGCATTGCTGACGCGAATTGTCGAGCAAGGGATGGCGAACGGCAGACTCATCTCATGTGATGCCTCTCAAGCCGTCGGAGATATCGTCGGCTTATGGCATGGCGCCGAGGTCTGGCAGATGATGATGGGCTCACTGCCCACGCCAAGTCATGAGGAAACAAGCCGGCGCGTTCGCAGAGGGGTCGATATGTTCCTGTGCATCTATGAGCCCTGATACGGCAAGACCGGCCGGGACGACAGCCTGGATGAACTGCTCGATGGGGTATTGGTCCTGGTCGGTTTAATTGACTTAGAGGATGGGAGCGCAGTCATGAAGAGGGACCTTGAAGAAGGACATCGTCAAGCGCAATCCGAGCAGTCCGGGGCAAGCCGTTTTCCCGGACTGCTCCGGGCAGCCCTGGACTCTATCGACAGCCAGATTGCATTGATAGACCGCGCCGGGGTGATCCATTACGTCAACCGGACATGGTGCCAATTCGGTAAAGATAACGGCATGCCCTCCGAATACAAGTGGATTGGCACGAGCTATCTTTCCGTATGCCGTTCGGCAAGCGACAGTGGCGAATGTGACGGAACGAACGTGTATGCAGGCATCAGGTCCGTTCTCGACTTTGATGAACCGTTCTTCCAATATGAGTACCCATGCCATAGTCCCGATGAACAGCGCTGGTTCATGATGCGGATAGCACCAGTGTTGGAAATGAAAAGCTTCTTCGTCATTTCTCACAGCGTCATTACCGAGCGGGTTATCGCCAACCACAGGCTGGAAGCTCAACAGATCGAACTCAAGCGCAGCAATGATGAATTGTTGGCCTTTGCGTATGTGGCTTCTCACGACCTGAAGTCGCCCTTGCGCGGCATCGGCCAGCTCGCAAACTGGATCAGAGAAGATCTGGTGGCGCGCAATTCAACCTCCATCGAGGAGCATCTGCGCATGATGCAACAACGCATCGCACGCATGGACAAATTGCTCGACGATCTGCTGCTGTACTCGCGGGTCGGACGATCTCAATTGCTGATGGACGACATCAATGCCTATGAGCTCGTGCAACAGATCTTCGATGCCTATCTCCCCGTCTCGACCTTCACATTGCATCTTGAGGGCCAATACTTTCCCATGCGGACCTGCCAGGCAACACTGGAGCAAGTATTGCGCAACCTGGTGTCCAATTCAGTCAAACATCACGACCGCCAGCATGGAACGATCACCGTCGTGATATGCAGGTCAGGTGATGATCTGGCGGAATTCACGGTAAGCGACGACGGGCCGGGCATTGCTCCAATATTTCATCAGCGCGTATTCCAGATGTTCCAGACCTTGCGGCCGCGCGACGAAGTGGAAGGGAGCGGCATGGGATTGGCATTGGTCAAGAAGCTGGTGGAGAGCGCCGGCGGCACCATCCGCCTGCGCAGCAACGCGCCGGCTGAACGCGGTTGCACATTCATTTTCACCTGGCCAATTGTGGCGACCTCGAATCGGGAGGCCTGAATGCCTTCTCCCGAGCTTCGAAAAGAAGTCTCACTGCTGATCGTCGACGACGATGATATCGACGTCATGGGTCTGTACAGAGCTCTCGAAAAGTTGAAAGTCGCCAATCCGTGTTTTCGCGCCAAAGACGGCCTGGAGGCGCTTGACATGCTGCGCAGCGGAGTCGTGCCGGCACCATCCCTCGTGCTGCTTGACCTGAACATGCCGCGCATGAACGGCATCGAGTTCCTCAGGGAGCTACGCGCCGACAAGGTATTGACCAAGACGGTCGTCTTTGTGCTGACCACTTCCAAGGCTGAAGAGGACATGGCGATGGCCTACGAGCGACATATCGCCGGCTACATGACGAAAAGCGCTGTCGATCGTGATTTCATGACCGCCGTTGGTTTGCTGGAACACTACTGGCGCATTGTTGAGTTGCCGCAACCCTGTGAGTAAAGGAACGCCTCCGTGAAACTTCTGATTATCGATGATGACGCGGTGGACCGGATGTCCATTGCCAAAACTATCCACGCGGCCAGAGTATCGAGCGAGATTGCCGAGGCAGCGACCGCCCTGGAAGGGTTGAAAGCGCTGACGCAGCGCGAATTCGATGCGGTGCTGCTGGATTATCGTCTTCCGGACATGGATTGCCTGGATGCCCTGCATGCAATCAACCGAACGGCGACCCACAATGTGGCCGTGATCGTCCTGACCGGCGGCCCGGCGGAAGAGGAGTTGGGGTGCCGATGCATCGAAGCCGGCGCGCAGGACTTCCTGCTAAAGAGCGAAGTGTCCGCGCAAATATGCCGCAAGGCCCTGCTTCATGCCAAGACGCGTCAGGGGCTCAAGCTGCAATTGCTGGACGCGCATCGTCGGCTGCAACTCCTGGCCGAAAACGATCCGTTGACCGGCCTGGCCAATCGCTACTGTTTCGACAACAAACTGGCGACGACATTGGAGCGTGCGCGTCAAGAAGACATGCGCTTTGGCATCCTGTTCATGGACCTGGACAATTTCAAGCTGCTCAACGATTGTTATGGCCATTCTGCTGGCAACATGCTGCTCAAAATCGTCGCGAAGAGATTGCTGGGCGCATTGCATCCTGGCGAAATGGCTGCACGGCTGGGCGGCGATGAATTTGCCATCATCGCGCAGGATATCTCGGGCACGCAGGATCTCATCGATTTGTCTGCGCGCATCATGAAGGCCATGGAAGATCCCTTCGTGTTCGACAACATCGAGCAGATCGTCACATGCAGCATCGGCATTGCGTCCTATCCGGAGTGTGCTCGGAGTGCCGCTGACTTGTGCAGGTATGCCGATCTGGCGATGTATCAGGTCAAGAACACCCATCGGAACGGCTTCTATTTCTATTCCGAGCAGTTGCAGGCGAAGGTGCTGTACCGGATGGGAATAGAGAACGCGTTGCGTTCCAAGGATCTCGCAGAGCAGCTGAGAGTTTTCTATCAACCGTTTGTCGACGCCAACAGCCTGGCGATTTGCGGGGCGGAGGTACTCGTGCGATGGCAGCACCCGCTACTGGGATTGCTCGCTCCGGACCGCTTCATTTCCATTGCCGAGGAATGCGGCATGATGGCGATCATTGATGGCTATACCCGCCAGGCATCGCTGCGTCAGCTACGCGCATGGCGCGAAGAAGGCAGGGTCGACAAGTCTTTTCAGATGGCAATCAACATCAGCGCATCAACGTTGCGAGATCGCTCCTTCCCGGATGCGTTCAGAAGAGACCTGGAATATACCGACCTCGATGACGTTCGTCTGTCCGTCGAAGTGACGGAGAACATTTTGGTGGCCGATTTTACGAATGCGGCTGCCGCCTTGACGCAGCTAAGGGAAATGGGGGTGATCATCGCACTGGACGACTTCGGCACCGGCTATTCATCGATGTCGTATTTGCGGCAGCTACCGATATCCGTTCTCAAGATTGACAAGAGCTTCATGCAGCAGGTACCGCAATCGCCCGAGGATGTTCGTCTATTGCGGTCCATCATCACATTGGCCAAGAGCCTCGACCTGGAAGTCATCGTCGAAGGGGTGGAAACATTGGCGCAAATGCAGTTGTGCCAAGCGCCGGGAGCCGACATCCTGCAAGGCTACTATTTTTCAAAACCGCTGATAGCGAGTGAATTCGAGTACTCGCTCCTGGCTGCAGACAGCAACCGTACGATACGCTCAAGCCATCCCGCTAACGCTGAGGGTTGAATCCATTTCATGATGACCGAGGGAATATATACCGTACCGGGGCTGACTTCTCAAATCATCAGTAGTCCTGGAGATCCGGGCCAGGCCGGCCGCGACTTGCTCCCCGCCGCATCGGCTCTTGTCTGCAAGGGGACAGGATCCGATGCGGCGCAAAGCACGTACGCGGCCGCTCCGCAATCAGAACCGGTAACGCGTGCTCACCAGCAGGCTGCGCGGCTCGCCGGGCATGTTGTAATCGTTGGCGGCACTGTGGGCGGAGATGAAGTAGCTGCGATCCAGCAGATTCTTCAGTGACAGCGTGACGTCAAACTTCTCGGCTACATAACCTGCGCCAAGATTGATGACTGCATAGCCGGGCAATACCGTCAGGTTGTCAGAGGAAGCGAACCGCGCCGATTCGGCCCGCGCGCCCGCCGCCACCCAGTAGCCATCAGGCAGATCGCGCTTGAGCCACAAGTTGAAGGTGTGACGCGGCGTAAGGGAGGACACGTTACCCTGGAAGGGCGTGCCAGCGGAGGTCAGCCCGCTGGATTGCACGATGAGCCCATTCATGTAGGCATAGCCGGCGATGAGATTCCAGTGCGGCGCAAGCTCGCCGCTGGCGGACAATTCCACGCCGCGTGTGCGCTGTTGACCGACGTTGATGGCAAAGCCCGGCCGGGTCGGGTCGGCAACCTGGATGTTGTTCTGCGTCATCTCGAACAGCGCGGCCGTCAGGCTGGTCTTGTCGTTGAGCTCGTACTTGATGCCGACCTCCTTGCTTTCGGTCTTGGTCGGTTCCAGCTGGGCGCTGTTGCCGTAGAAGACGAAGGAGTCCGCCAGCGGCTGGAAGGAACGGCTGTAGCCGGCATACAGCGAGGTGCGCTCATCGGGCTGATAGACCAGGCCCACACGGGGCGACAGCGGGGTGTCGACGCGATTGAGGCTGGATTTGGCGACTCTGTCATCACGGTCCTGGGACAGGCGCTCATAGCGCAGACCGGCCAGCAGTTTCCATTGCGGCGTCAGGCTGATCAGGTCCTGGACATAGGTGGCCAGCGTATTGATCCGGGTCTCCGCATTGATGTTCGGCACGGCGTTGGCTGCAATGGGCGACAAGTTGGCCAGCACCGGATTGAACAGGGAATAGGTCGCCGCATTGTTGCGCGTGACCTGCCAGTCAGTCTTGTTTTGCCAGCTGTATTCCACGCCATACAACAGCTCGTGATGCATGCCCGCCAGTTGCAGTTTCTGGGTCAGTTCGTTTTGCCAGAACAAGCCACGCTCGGCACGCTGGCGATGGGCCTGGGCGATCGTCACCGTCGGATTGGCGGTCTGGGTGACCCGGCTGATGGTGGTGTAGTTGCGGTCAAGGTCGAAATCATAGGTGCGCAGTACCGAGCGCCAGGCCAGCTTTTCGCTGAACTTGTGGTCGAGGGTCA
>NZ_DBIC01000330.1:0-28857 GCF_002296545.1 Herbaspirillum sp. UBA812
GAAGTAGGAACCGCCGGTCAGGAGCGTCACCGGCTGCTTGCCGGCATTGATGAGGTCTTCGTCTTCTTCGCCGGGGGCCGGGGCCGGGCCCATGCCCAGCACGCCGTTTTCGCTGTGCAGGAAAATTTCCTTGTCCGCCGGCAGGTAGTTGGCCACCTTGGTCGGCAGGCCGATACCCAGGTTCACGTAGGCGCCCTCGGGGATGTCCTGCGCCACGCGGGCGGCGATCTCTTCACGGGTAAAGCGCTTCATTGCTGTGCCTCCTTGGTTTGCACGATCCGCTGCACGAAGATGCCGGGCGTGATGATGTTTTCCGGATCGAGCTGGCCCAGTTCCACCACCTCGGTGACTTGCGCAATGGTGACCTTGGCCGCCATCGCCATGATGGGCCCGAAGTTGCGCGCCGTCTTGCGATACACCAGGTTGCCCCAGCGGTCGCCGCGCAGCGCCTTGATGAGCGCGAAGTCGGCATGGATGGGCGACTCCAGCACGTAGTGCTTGCCATCGATGAGGCGGGTTTCCTTGCCTTCGGCCAGCATGGTGCCGTAGCCGGTCGGGCTGAAGAAACCGCCGGTGCCGGCACCGGCGGCGCGGATGCGCTCGGCCAGGTTGCCTTGTGGAGTCAGTTCCAGTTCGATTTCACCGGCGCGATAGAGCGCATCGAAGACGTGGGAATCAGTCTGGCGCGGGAAGGAACAGATGATCTTCTTGACGCGCTTGGTCTTGAGCAGCGCCGCCAGACCCGTATCGCCGTTGCCGGCGTTGTTGTTGACGATGGTCAGGTCGCGCGCGCCCTGGGCGATCAGCGCATCGATCAGGGCCGAGGGCATGCCGGCATTGCCGAAGCCACCGATCATGATGGTGGCGCCATCATGGATGTCAGCGACCGCCTGCTCCAAAGAGTCAGAAATTTTATTGATCACGTTGCTCTCACTGTAGATGCGGCGCTTCCAGCTGCGCCTGCGGATTGCCTCGCTGCACTTGCAATATTTGCCGTTCAGCCAGGCGGTTGGGACTCGTCTCTGCCGGTGTGGACAGACATTCCGGAGGTATTTGCAGCGTGACGTTTTCTGCACCAGAATGTTCGATCACCGAACTAATGTTTGATTTTCGCACAAAAAGAGTTTAGCGATCTGGCTTGACGGCCGTCAAGAAAAACCCGCAGGATGTGTTCGCTTGCCGCACAAAACGTTAAAATCCTGACGCACTGAGGTATGGCGGGAAATCCGAGCTGCCCCGCTGATGCATCGTCCTGAACCATCCGACCAGAGAGTCCATTCGCGCCCATGTCCACCGCCCCTGCTGCCAAGACCCGCAAGACCGCCGCCAAGAGCACCGCTGCCGTCAAGGACGCCAAGCCGCTCAAATCCGCCCCGGCCGCCAGCCGGCGCAGCAAGGCGCGGGACCAGGACCCGGCTGCCAGCGCGCCCGAGGCTGAACGCGAGCTGACCATCGCCGAGGAAATCGATGCCCTCACCGACCCCAGCTTCATGACCTCGCTGGCCCGGGGCCTGGCGGTGATCCGCGCCTTCAGCGATTCGCGCCGCAGCCTGACCATCGCCCAGATCAGCCAGAAGACCGGCATCCCGCGCGCGGCCGTGCGGCGCTGCCTGCATACCCTGAAGCAACTCGGCTATGCCGATTCGGACGTCAACAATTTCGCGCTGCGCCCCAAGATCCTGACGCTGGGTTACTCCTACCTGTCGTCCACGCCGCTGACCGTTTCTGCACAGCCCTACCTGAACAACATCAGCCGCACGCTCGGCGAGTCCTGCTCGCTGGCCGTGCTGGATGACAATGAAGTGCTCTACGTCGCTCGCTCGGCCACTTCGCGCGTGATGTCGGTGGCACTCAATACCGGCAGCCGCCTGCCCGCCTATTGCACTTCGCTGGGCCGGGCCATGCTGGCGCACCTGCCGGATGATCAGCTCAAAGCCTACTTCGAGAAGGTCAAGCTGCGCGCCCTGACCGACAAGACCGTGGTGTCGCAAAAACGTCTGCGCGACATTCTGGCTGGTGTGCGTGCGCAGGGCTATGCGGTCATCGATGAAGAACTGGAAGTCGGCCTGCGCTCCATCGCCGTACCGGTACGTGGTGCCTCCGGCAATGTGCTGGCCGCACTGAACGTGGGCGCACAGGCCGCGCGCGTGTCGGTGGCGCAGATGGAAGAAGAGATCCTGCCGGTGCTGCTGCGTGGCGCACAGGAATTGTCCGTGCTGCTGCCGTAAAAAACAGGTCCGCACTCCCCACCGGGGAGGCGGACCGAAGACAAAAACAGACCCTGCCTTTGCCATGCTGCGGATGTCGGCGCACCCCTCGGGTATCCGGGTGCGCCATCCTCCTCAAGACTGCGTTTCCACCAACGATCAGAAGGTGTGACGAATGCCCGACATCACACCCAGCTGGTTCTTGCCCGCACCCACCGACCCGCCGGCATCCACGGCCACGGCCGACGTACCGCCGTTCTTGATGTAGCCCAGCGAAGTGTAGAGCGCCGTACGCTTGGACAGGTTGTAGGTCAGGCGTGCCACCGAGAGGGTGACATCGTTCGGGCTGTTCTTCACGTCCAGGCGCGAGACCTGCGCATCCAGCACCAGTGCGGTGGTCAGCGGGTAGCTCACACCCAGGTAGTAGAGATCGGAATCGGTATTGGTGTTGTTGGCTGCGCGGGTACGGCGATCGACCACGCCGCCGCCGATCTTGACATCACCGATCATGAAGTAACCGTTCAAGGTGATGCGCTGATCGCTGTTGTCGCTGCTGGTGAGGCCACCGGAGGCGCCGGTATTGCCATACAGGATGTCATAGGAGGAAGTCACGCCCCAGCCCTTGCCGTCGTAACCCAGCAAGCCCGTAACCTGGCGGCAGGCCTTGCTGTTGCCGGCCACTTCGCCGGCACAGTTGGTGGCGGCCGGACCGCCGGTGGCCGAGGTATCGCGTCCGAAGCTGTAGGTCGCGCCCAGCGTGAAGCCGCTGAAGCTGCCGAGGTAGCCGATGGAATTGTCGCTGCGGGCATTGGGCAGATACGGGTCGATGCTGCCGATGGCGAAGATGTTGGGACCCATCACGTCCGTCTTGAGCTGCGAGATGTAGGTCATGTTGATCTGGCGGCCCAGGGTGACCTGGCCCCAATCGCTCTTCAGGCCCACATACGACTGGCGCCCGAAGATGCGGTTACCCTGCCCCATGGCGCCGGTGTCGGGAGCAAAGCCGCTTTCCAGCACGAAAATTGCCTGCAATCCGCCGCCCAGATCTTCCGTACCACGGAAGCCGATGCGCGACGGGAAGCTACCCGTCAGCGACGGCATCTTGAAGACCGAATTGCCGTTGGCATTGGCGTTGGTGGTGTAGACCACGCCGGTATCGATGATGCCGTAAATGGTCACCGAACTCTGCGCCATGGCCGAGCCCGCCGCACCCGCAGTCATTGCACATGCGGCAGCGGCCAGGGCCACTGCACGCAGGGTGGTTGTTCTTGTCATTGCCATCTCCTCCTGATTTCATTGAATGGTGAATGGCCGGCTCGCTGCCGGCGCACGCCCTCCTCCAGGCGCACGCCAGCGATTCGCTGCTCGCCGGCCGGGTGACTTCCCTTGATGTCAGTCCCTTCGATTACTTCAACTGCCTGTTGCGAATTCCCGTCGCCGACACGGCATCTTCCCGAAGCGCGGGCAAAAAAGCCCCCTGCCCCATGGTCAGCGCCATCGGCATGCGTGTTGCTGCGACGTTTTCCACGCCACTTTGTAAATGCGAGTTGGTCGATGCCGACTAGCGGACATCGCAGAATGAAGCGTCTCGTCTCTGGCTTGTTTCTTATTTTTTATAACTTTTATTAGCCGTTCGGTAACCGCACATCGGTTTGTTTACCGAACGGATGGTGCGATACTATTGTCGGCACCGACGCTTTGTCAACAAGGCGAGCCAGGGAAGAGAAAGCGATACGTCGTCCGTCTGCAACAGTCGGACCGGCGATGCGACAATCAGGACGGCAGCAGAACCGCCCGCGCAGCATCGCTCACTACAATCACAAAGGAGACTGAAAAATGAGGTTGAAAAAACTCGCAGGATTGGCCGTGATCACGGCCTCCGTCAGCTTGCTGACATCGCTGGCGCACGCTCAGGAAACCATCAAGGTCGGCCTGATCGCTGCCTTCTCCGGGCCCTTCGCCGATTACGGCAAGCAGATGGAAGGCGGCATCAAGGCCTACATGGCGCAGCATGGCGACACGGTCGCCGGCAAGAAAATCCAGATCATCATCAAGGACACCACCGGTCCCTCGCCCGAGATCGCCAAGCGCCTGGCACAGGAACTGGTGGTGCGCGACAAGGTGGATTTCCTGGCCGGCTTCGGCCTTACGCCCGAGGCGCTGGCGGTAGCGCCCATCGCTGAACAAGCGAAGAAGCCGATGATCGTCATGAACGCGGCCAGCTCCGTCATCACCACCAAGTCCAGCTACATCGCGCGCTTTTCGATGACGCTACCGCAGGTCTCGGGCCCCATGGCGACCTGGGCGCTGAAGAACGGCATCAAGCGCGTAGTCACGCTGGTGGCCGATTACGGCCCGGGCATCGATGCCGAGACCGCCTTCAAGACCAACCTGCTGGGCGGTGGTGGCCAGGTACTGGAATCGATCCGGGTGCCGCTGCGCAATCCTGAGTTCGCGCCCTACATCCAGCGCATCAAGGATGCCAAACCGGAGGCCGTCTTCATCTTCGTGCCGGCGGGCGAACAGGGCATTGCCTTCATGAAGGGCTATCGCGAACGCGGACTGGCCGAGGCCGGCATCAAGGTCATCGCCACCGGCGACCTCACCGACGACCACGTGCTGCCCGCCATGGGCGACTCGACGCTGGGCGTGATCACCACCTTCCACTATTCGGCCGCGCATGATTCGCCGGAGAACAAGGCCTTCCTCAAGAGCTTTGCTGCCGCCAATCCGGGGGCGGGCCGTCCCAACTTCATGGCCGTGGCGGCCTACGACGGCATGAACGCCATCTACGAGGTCAGCAAAAAGCTGAACGGCAAGATCGATGGCGACCGTGCCATGGCCATCCTCAAGACCATGAAGTTCACCAGCCCGCGCGGCCCCATCGCCATCGACCCGGCCACCCGCGACATCGTGCAGACGGTCTACGTGCGCAAGGTGGAGAAGGTCGGCAGCGAGGTCTACAACGTCGAATTCGACAAGTTCGAAAACATGAAGGACACCGGCAAATAATCGCCTGTCGATACTCCATGGAAACGCCGGTGATGCAGTGCACACCGGCGTTTTTCTTTGGGCCGCCCGCAGCCATGCAGGTTGGCGCGCCATCGGTCACGGACACGTCATCGTTGCGACGCGATGCAGCAATTTCAGATGCATGCCTCGACGCATTTTTCGTTCGTTAATCGCCCGCTTTTACTTTGTTCGCACAACACGAAAGTCACATGGGGCTTGCGTTTACCTCCACTTTACTTATACTGAATAAACGTTATAACTTATAACTAATTCAAACGCCGACCACGGCATGACCAGAGACAGCATGAACCAGCACAGCGACCTCCTCGACATCCAAGTTCACGGCGCCATTGCCGAGATCGCACTCAACCGCGCCGCCAAACGCAATGCCCTCAACGACCCGCTGGTGCGCGCCATCCGCGACTGCTTCCAGGATCTGCCGGATGGCGTGAAGGTGGCCATCATCCACGGCATCGGCGAACACTTCTGCGCCGGCCTTGACCTCTCCGAACTGCGCGAGCGCGACACCACCGAATCCCTGCATCACTCACGCATGTGGCATGCGGCCTTCGAGCAGATCGCCTTCGGCCGCGTACCGGTGATCGCGGTACTGCATGGCGCAGTCATCGGCGGCGGACTGGAGCTGGCCTCGGCGGCCCACATCCGCGTGGCCGAGCCGAGCGCCTTCTATGGCTTGCCGGAAGGACAGCGCGGCCTCTTCGTCGGTGGCGGCGGCTCGGTGCGCATCTCGCGCCTGATCGGCGTGGCCCGCATGGCCGACATGATGCTGACCGGCCGCGTGCTGACGGCCGAAGAAGGCCACCAGGCCGGCATCTCGCAATACAGCGTGGCCGCCGGCACCGGACTGGACAAAGCCCGTGAGCTGGCTGAACGCATCGCCCGCAATGCGCCCATGACCAACTACGGGATCATGCACGTGCTGCCGCGCATCCATGACCAGTCGATCCAGGATGGCCTGATGACGGAGTCGCTCATGGCGGCCGTGGCGGGCAGCGATCCCGATACCAAGGGCCGCCTGGCGGCCTTCCTCGATCACAAGCAGAACAAGGTCAAGCCAACCTGAGCACGACCGCAACGAACAAAGCATCGCAGAAGAATCGGCCCTGCATGGCCGGACAAGAGCCACCACAGCGGCCAGCAAGTCAGTAATACAGCGCAAGACCACAACAACACACCTGCCCGGCCACGACCGGGCAGGTGACACAACAGAGACATGTATGAACACTCCTCCTCGCTATCGCAGCTTCAGGTTCGGCATCGGCGGCGTTGACGTCGTGCCGGGTGCTGAGGGCATCTCCATCGTCAAGACCCGGCAGCCGCTGGGCGACTATCCCGCGCGCCTGACCGACAAGCTGATCCACTGGGCCACCGTCGATCCCGACCGCACCTACATGGCCCGCCGCGACAAGGATGGCCAATGGCGCCGCATCAGCTACGGCGAAGCCCTGCAAAGCGCGCGCCGCATCGGCCAGGCGCTGCTGCAGCGCGGACTCTCGGCCGAGCGCCCGCTGCTGATCCTGTCCGAGAACGACCTCGAACACGCCATGCTGGTGCTGGGCTGCCACTATGCAGGCGTGCCTTATGCGCCCGTATCGTCGGCCTATTCGCTGCTCTCCAAGGATTACGCCAAGCTGCGCCATGCAGTGCAGTTGCTCACGCCCGGCCTGATCTTCGCCGCCCATGGCGAGAAGTTTGCTGCGGCCGTCAATGCGGTGGCACCCGATATCGAATTCGTGGTCACCGAAGCCCCGCCTGCCGGGCGCGAATGCACGCTGTATGCGGAGCTGGAAGCTACCCGCGCGGGCGATGAAGTCGAGCGCGCCTATACCGCCACCGGTCCGGACACCATCGTCAAGTTCCTCTTCACCTCGGGCTCGACCAAGATGCCCAAGGCGGTCGTCAACACCCAGCGCATGATGTGCAGCAACCTGCAGATGATCGTGCAGACCTTCCCCTTCCTGGCCGAAGAGCCGCCCATCCTGATCGACTGGCTGCCCTGGAACCATACCTTCGGTGCCAACCACAACGTGGGCATCGTGATCTACAACGGCGGCACCATGTACATCGACGAGGGCAAGCCCACGCCGCAAGGCCTGGCCACCACCCTGGCCAACCTGCACGAGATCTCGCCGACCGTGTATTTCAACGTGCCGGTAGGCTGGGAAGGCATCGCCCACGCGCTGGAGAAGGACCAGGCCCTGCGCGAAAAATTCTACAGCCGCCTGCGCATGCAGTTTTATGCCGGTGCCGCCCTGGCGCAACCGGTGTGGGACAAGCTGCACGCCACCGCTGAAGCCACCTGTGGCGAGCGCATCGTGATGTGCTGCGGCCTGGGCATGACCGAGACCTCGCCTTCGGCGCTCTTCGTGGCCGACCTGGAAGTGCAGGCCGGGCAGATCGGCATCCCCACGCCGGGCATGGAAATCAAGCTGGTCCCCAACGGCGACAAGATCGAGATCCGCTATCGCGGCCCCAACGTTACCCCGGGTTACTGGCGCGCGCCGGAACAGACGGCGGAGGCCTTCGATGAAGAGGGCTACTTCCGCTCGGGCGATGCGGTGCGCTGGCTGGACCCGGCCCATCCGGATCGCGGCTTCATGTTCGATGGCCGCGTGGCCGAGGACTTCAAGCTCTACACCGGCACCTGGGTCAGCGTCGGCCCGCTGCGCGCGCTGATTGCGCATGAAGGGGCGCCCTACCTGCAGGATGCCGTCATCACAGGCCAGGACCGCAATGAAGTGGGCATGCTGATCGTGCCCAACATCGAGCGCTGCCGCCAGCTGGCGCGCCTGCCTGCGGAGGCCTCGCGTGCCGACGTGCTCAATGCGGCACCGGTACGCGACTTCTTCCAGGGCCTGCTGGAACGCCTGCAAACCCATGCCACCGGCAGTTCAACCCGCGTGGCGCGCGCGCTGGTCCTGATCGATCCGCCGTCCTTCGACCGTGGCGAAATCACCGACAAGGGTTCCATCAATCAACGCGCAGTACTGACGCATCGCGCCGCCCTGGTGGAAGCGCTTTACGCCGGCACCGACCCGGCCGTGCTGACCGCACAGGCCGCGCTCTCCCCCGCTCACTGAGGAAGCAACAGACATGGCACAAGCAGCGTTCTATTCCAGCTTCAAGGACATCTGGCTCGTCGGCGGCGTGCGTACGCCCATGGTGGATTACTGCACCAGTTTCAGCCAGCTCTCACCCACCGACATGGGCATCAAGGTGGCGCGCGAAGTACTTGCCCGCACCGGCATCGCCGCGACCGACATCGGCTCGGTGGTGGCCGGCAACATGGCGCCGGGCGATGCCTACCAGTACATGCTGCCGCGTCACATCGGCCTGTATGCGGGCGTGCCGATCACTACGCCAGCCATCATGGTCCAGCGCATCTGCGGCACCGGCTTCGAACTGATCCGCCAGGCCGGCGACCAGATCGAGCGCGGCTACACCGAGACCGCGCTGATCGTGGGCAGCGAATCGATGACGCGCAATCCGATTGCCGCCTTCGGCCATCGCACCGGTTTCAAGCTGGGTGCGCCGGTGGAATTCCAGGACTACATGTGGGAAGCCCTGGTCGATCCGGCCCCCGGCATCACCATGCCGCAGACCGCCGAGAACCTGGCGAAAAAATATGGCATCACCCGCGCCGAGGTCGATGAATACGCCGCGTATTCCTTCGAGCGCGCGCTCAAGGCACAGGCGGCCGGCTTCCACGCGGGCGAGATCGTTCCGGTCGTCAACGAGACCTTCCGCCTGGATGGCTACAACGATCGTCACATCAAACTGCAGGGCAAGACCAGCGAAGCCGCCACCGACACCCATCCGCGTCCGTCGCCGGTGGAGGTGCTGGCCAAGCTGCGCACGCTCTACCCGGATGGCGTACAGACCGGTGGCAACTCCTCGGCGCTGGTCGATGCAGCGGCCGCCACCATCGTCGCCTCGGGCGATTACGTGCGCCGCAACGACAAGCAGCCGCTGGCGCGCGTAGTCGCAGCGGCTGTGGCCGGTGTGCCGCCGGAAATCATGGGCATCGGCCCGGTGCCGGCCATCCGCACCCTGCTGGAACGCAATGACCTGACGGTGGCCGACATCGGCTGCTTCGAGATCAACGAAGCGCAAGGCGCGCAGATCGTGGCAGTGGAACGTGAGCTGGGGATCGATCGCGACAAGCTCAACGTCAACGGCGGTGCCATCGCCCTGGGCCATCCGCTGGCCGCGACCGGCGTGCGCCTGTCGATCACGGCCGCGCGCGAGATGAACCGCCGGGGTGCGCGCTACTGCGTGGCATCGGCCTGCATCGGCGGCGGCCAGGGCATCGCCTTGCTGCTGGAAAATCCTTCGGCCTCCCACTGATCCGCTCATTCGACAAGGACACATTTCATGCAACTGCAAGGACAAGCCGCCCTGGTGACGGGCGGCGCCTCCGGACTCGGTGCCGAGACCGCGCGCCAGCTGGTCCAGGCCGGGGCCCGCGTTTCCATCCTGGACGTCAACATGGAAGCTGCCCAGGCTTTGGCCGATGAACTGCGCTGCCACGCCGCGCGCTGCGACATCACCGACAGCGCGTCGGTGGAAGCGGCTCTCGATGCAGCACAGGAGGCCAACGGCACACCGCGCATCCTCATCAACTGCGCCGGCATCGGTGGTGCCAAGCGCATGGTGGGCAAGGATGGCAGCCCGATGCCGCTGGAGGATTTCAGCCGCATCGTCAACGTCAACCTGATCGGTACCTTCAACGTCATCCGTCTGACTGCCGCCCGCATGGCCGCTGCCGAGCCGCTGGCCGAGGGCGAACGCGGCGTGATCGTGGCGACCGCCTCGGTAGCGGCCTTCGACGGGCAAGTCGGGCAAGCCGGCTATGCGGCGTCCAAGGGCGGCATCACCTCCATGACCCTGCCGCTGGCACGTGATCTCGCGCAACACGGCATCCGCGTGGTGACCATTGCACCGGGGCTGTTCCTCACGCCCCTGCTCTACAAGCTGCCGGAAGAAGTGCAGCAGTCGCTGGCCTCGTCCATCCCCTTCCCCAAGCGGCTGGGCAAGGCCGAGGAATATGCGCAGCTGGCCTTGCATATCGCCACCAATCTTTCGCTCAACGGCGAAGTGATCCGGCTCGATGGCGCATTGCGCCTGGCACCGCGCTGAGCACCGAGGAGAACGCATGAGCAAGACCACCATTCATCCGGTACGCGTGGAATTCGGCGATTGCGATCCGGCCGGCATCGTGTATTTCCCCAACTTCTTCCGCTGGTATGACGCGGCCTCGCGCAACTTCTTCCATGAATGCGGCGTGCCGCCCTGGCGTGATACGGAAAAGACGCGCGGCATCATCGGCACGCCCGTGGTGGACATCAGCTCGCGCTTCGTGCGCCCGGCGACCTATGGCGACCGCATCGAAGTGCATTCCACCATCGTCGAATGGAATGACAAGACCTTCGTGATGAAGCACGAGATCAAGCGCGATGGCGAACTGCTGTGTGAAGGCCGCGATGTGCGCGTCTTCGCCATTCGCCATCCGGAGGATCCGGCGCGCATCAAGGCCATTCCGATTCCGGAAGACATCAGGGAGATGTGCAGTTAAGCAATACGGCAGCAAGCGAGAGGCGGCAACAAGCTGCCTCCGCCCACATCGGGCATTCGAACGAAAAATACAAAGGAGACGGAGATGAAAACCAAACTGGCAATCAAGGCAGGGGTACTGGCAACGATGCTGGCCTGTGCAGGGGCCGCACAGGCCGAGCTGACCATCGGCGTGGTGATGTCGCTGACCGGTCCGGGCTCGGGCCTGGGCATTCCGGCCAAGAACGGCTTTGCCCTGTGGCCGGAGACCATCGGCGGCGAGAAGGTCAAGCTGATCATCCTCGACGATGCCACCGATCCCACCCAGGCCAGCAAGAATGCGCGCCGCCTGGTGGCCGAGGACAAGGTCGACCTGCTCATCGGTTCGGCCGCGGTGCCGCCCACGCTGGCCGTGGCCGACGTGGCGCTGGAATCGCAGACGGTGCAGCTGGCCATCTCCCCTATCGAGACCGAAGAAGGAAAAGACGCCTGGACCTTCCGCCTGCCGCAATCCACGGCCGTCATGGCCGGTGGCGTGGTGGAGCAGATGAAGAAAATGGGCGTGAAGACCATCGGCTTCCTCGGCTACTCCGACTCCTACGGTGAAAACTGGCTCAAGGAAGTGCAGCGCCTGGCCACCGCCGCCGGCATGAAGATGGGCACGGTGGAGCGCTTCTCGCGGGCCGACACCAGCGTGACGGCGCAAGCCCTGCGCGTGGTCAGTTCCAATCCGGATGCGGTGCTGGTGGTGGCCTCGGGCAGCGGTGCGGCCATGCCGCACAAGGCGCTCATCGAGCGCGGCTACAAGGGCAAGATCTTCCAGACCCACAGTGCCGCCTCGCGCGACCTGATCCGCCTGGGCGGCAAGGATGTGGAAGGCTCCTACGTCATCTCCGGCCCGGCCGTGGTACCGGAAGCGCTGCCGGACAGCAATCCTTCCAAGAAACTGGCCATGGATTTCGTCACGCGTTACGAGAAGCAGTTTGGCGCAGGTACCCGCAACCTCTTCGCGGCCCATACCTATGATGCGCAGCTGGTGCTGCAGAAGGTGGTCCCGGAAGCGCTGAAGAAAGCCAAACCCGGTACTCCCGCCTTCCGTGCCGCCTTGAAGGAAGCGCTGGAAACCTCCGGCCCGATCCAGATCTCGCAGGGCACGCTGAACTACTCGGCCAAGGATCACTTCGGCCTGGGTGACGATGCGCGCATCATGCTGACCATCCAGAACGGCAACTGGAAGGCGGTCAATCCGTAATCCGCCTGTCCTGTCCGCGCGGCGGCGCGAGGTCTCCAGCTTGCGCCGCCGTTTTCCAGCCTGACGTTTTCTGCACCACACCCGAAACATGGACTCCTCCATTGCCGCCATCCTGACCCTGGATGGCCTGACCAACGGCATCGTCTATGGCTTGATCGCCATTGCCCTGGTGCTGGTCTTCACGGTCACCCGTATCCTCTTCATCCCGCAGGGGGAATTCGTCGCCTATGGCGCACTCACCCTTGCCATGCTGCAACAGGGCCAGCGCCCCGGTCCGCTATGGCTGCTGCTGGTGCTGGCCGTGTGCGCGGCCGGCATGCAGGCCGCGCAGCTCTTGCGCGCAGGCCAGGCGGCGCTGCTGCCGCGCACCCTGCTGGGCACGCTGGGCGTGCCGCTGGCCATCGCCGCCCTCGTCTGGTGGGCCGCACCTCAACAGTTCGCACTGCCGGTGCAGGTGCTGCTGACCCTGCTGCTCATTACCGCGCTCGGACCGCTGATGTACCAGGTGGTCTATGAATCGATGGCCGATGCCAGCGTGCTGCAACTGCTGATCGTCTCGGTCGGCATCCACCTGGCCATGACCGGACTGGGGCTGGTGTTCTTCGGAGCCGAGGGCTTCCGCACCCCGGCCTTCTGGGATGAACGCTGGAACCTGGCCGCGCTCACCCTGAGTGCCCAGACCGTGGTGGTGGTGGTGGCCGCTGCCGCGCTGCTGGTGGCACTGTGGCTGTTCTCCGGGCGCACGCTGTATGGCAAGGCGCTGCGCGCCACGGCGGTCAATCGCCTGGGCGCACGGCTGATGGGAATCTCCACGACGCTGGCGGGCAAGTTGTCGTTTGCCGTCGCGGCGTTTATCGGTGCTCTGTCGGGCGTATTGATCGGCCCGATGAGCACCATTTTTTATGACTCGGGTTTCCTGATCGGTTTGAAGGGTTTCGTCGCCGCCACCATCGGTGCGCTGGCGAGCTTCCCCGCCGCCGCAGGGGGCGCGCTGCTGGTGGGCCTGCTGGAATCCTTCAGCTCCTTCTGGGCCAGTGACTTCAAGGAGGTGATCGTGTTCCTGGCGCTGTTGCCGATCCTGCTGTGGCGCTCGCTGGTCACGCCCGCGCATGACGAGGACGAGGAATGATGATGAACAAACGACTCCCTCTCTACGCGCTGCTGGTCGTGCTGGCGCTGTTCCCGATCCTGCCCACGCCGCAGTTCTGGGTGATCCAGGCCAACTACATCGGCCTGTATGCGCTGGTGGCCATCGGCCTGGTGCTGCTGACCGGCATCGGCGGCATGACCTCGTTCGGGCAGGCGGCCTTCGTCGGCATGGGTGCCTACACCACCTCGTATCTGACCACCGTGCATGGCGTGTCCCCTTGGCTGACGCTGCCGATCGGCCTCTTCATCACGGGGGTCTCGGCCTATGTGCTGGGCCGCATCACGCTGCGCATGTCCGGCCACTACCTGCCGCTGGCCACCATTGCCTGGGGCATCAGCCTGTACTTCCTGTTCGGCAAGGTGGACTTCCTCGGCAAGTATGACGGCATCTCCGGCATCCCCGCGCTGCAACTGGCGGGGTTGGACCTGGCCAAGGAACGCCACCTGTATTACCTGATCTGGGCCATCGTGCTGGCCGCCGCATGGGTCTCGCTGAACCTGCTGGATTCGCGCGCGGGACGTGCCATCCGCGCCCTCAAGGGCGGACGTTCGATGGCCGAGGCCATGGGCGTGGATACGGGGCGCTACAAGATCCTCATCTTCGTCTTTGCCGCGCTGCTGGCCTCGGTGTCGGGATGGCTCTTTGCGCACATGCAGCGCACCGTCAATCCCTCGCCCTTCAGCCTGGCGATGGGCATCGAATATCTCTTCATCGTGGTGGTCGGCGGCATTGCCCATATTTGGGGTGCGCTGCTGGGCGCGGGGGTATTGAAACTGCTGTCGGACCAGTTGCAGGTGCTGCTGCCCGCACTGCTGGGCGATGGCGGCAGTTATGAAAGCATCGTCTTCGGCCTGATCCTGATCCTGTTGCTCAAATACGCACGCGGCGGCCTGTGGCCCTGGGTACGCGCGCTGTGGCTGCGTGCCTTCCCGGCCGCCCCGGCACCGCTGCGCGTGGCGACCGCCGCGCCGATGGACAAGCGCAACGGCCCGGCGCGCGGTGCACCGCTGCTGGAGGTGGACCAGATCAACAAGCGCTTCGGCGGGCTGGTGGCGGTCAATGACGTGTCCTTCAAGGTCAAGGCCGGTGAGATCGTCGGCCTGATCGGTCCCAATGGCGCGGGCAAGTCCACCACCTTCAATCTGGTCACGGGCCTGCTGCATGCCAGCGGCGGACGCGTCAGCTTCAACGGCCGCGACATCGCCGGACTGCCGGCGCGCGCCATCGCACGGCTGGGCATTGCCCGCACCTTCCAGCACGTGCGCCTGCTGCCGGGCATGACGGTGCTGGAGAACGTGGCCCTGGGTGCGCACATGCGCAGCCGGCAAAGCTTCCTCAGCAATACGGTCAATGCCATGCTGCATCTGGAACGCGCCGAAGAGCAGGCGCTGCTCGATGAAGCCGCGCGCGCCCTGCATCGCGTCGGCCTGCAGCACCTGATGCATGAGCAGGCGGGCAACCTGGCGCTGGGCCAGCAGCGCATCCTGGAGATCGCGCGCGCCCTGTGCTGTGATCCGCTGCTGCTGTTGCTCGATGAACCGGCCGCAGGCCTGCGCCATCTGGAAAAGCAGGCGCTCTCCAAAGTGCTGCAGGAGTTGCGCGCCGATGGCATGAGCATCCTGCTGGTGGAACATGACATGGAATTCGTCATGGAACTGACCGACCACATCGTGGTGATGGAATTCGGCACCAAGATTGCCGAAGGCACACCGCAAGAGATCCAGCGGCATCCCGCCGTGATCGAAGCCTACCTGGGTGGAATCGAATGAGTGAACTGGTCCTCGACGTTGCGCAACTGCGCGCAAGCTATGGCAAGGTGCAGGCGCTGCACGACATCAACCTGAAGCTGGAACGCGGCAGCATCGCCACCGTGATCGGCCCCAACGGCGCGGGCAAGTCCACGCTGCTCAACGCCATCATGGGCGTGCTGCCGGCGCAGGGCACGGTGCGTTATCAAGGCAAGCCGGTGGAACGCTGGAGCCTCGAACAACGCGTGATGGCGGGCATCGCCCTGGTACCGGAGCGGCGCGAACTGTTCTCTACCATGAGCGTGGAAGACAACCTGCTGCTGGGGGGATTTCGCCGTCTGCGCTTGCGGCAGGCACAGCCGCTGGATCAGCTGGCGACCGTCTTCGAGCTGTTCCCGCGATTGAAGGAACGCCGCGCCCAGCAGGCCGGTACGCTCTCGGGCGGCGAGCGCCAGATGCTGGCCATCGGCCGCGCCATGATGGCCAAGCCGGAACTGCTGATGCTGGATGAACCCAGCCTCGGCCTGGCACCGCGCATCGTCAAGGAAATCCTGCATATCGTTTCCGAACTGCGCACGGCCGGTATCTCTGTGCTGCTGGTGGAACAGAATGCGCGCGCGGCCTTGCAGACGGCCGACTATGGCTATGTGCTGGAACTGGGCAAGGTCACCATGCAGGGCGAGTCAGCGAAACTGGCGGGCGATCCGCAGGTGATCCAGGCCTACCTGGGATTTGGCAAGAAGGCAGAAGCCGAGGTGGTGGCGGCTTCCTGAGGCTTGACGTTTTCTGCACCACGGTATGTCAAAAACACATAGAACGAGGAGACCGAGATGAGAAAGATTTTCCTGCTGCTGGCCGCCCTGACGCTGTCCTTCCAGGTGCATGCGGCCAGTGACGCCGACAACACCACGCTGGTGCCGCCGCAACCGAAGCTGGCCTTCCTGGCGCGCTTCTCGGTGGATCTGGTGGCACCGATCTGGGAACTGGGGAAGACTTCCGACCTGGGCCGCCGCCGCATCATCCCGATCACCGGCGGCAGTTTCAAGGGACCGCTCATCAATGGCGAGATCCTCAACAACGGTGCCGACTGGCAGACCGTGACCGCCGATGGCCTGGCCATCATCGATACCCGCTACCTGCTCAAGCTCGATGATGGCGAGCTGGTCTACCTGCAGACCCGTGGCGTGCGCTACGGTCCGCCGGAGGTGATGGCCGAGGTCGCCAAGGGCAAGCCGGTCGATCCTTCGCGCTATACCTTCCGCCTGTTCATGAACTTCGAGACCGCCTCCAAGAAGTACGACTGGCTCAACCGCGCCATGGGGGTGGGCTACGCCATGCGCCTGGGCAATGCGGTGGTGTATGACGCCTACCTGCTCAATTGAGATGGACGGAGCCGATGACGATGCACTACACGCCCCCGCTGCGCGACTTCGCCTTTGTCCTGGATGAAGTGCTGCAGGCCCCGCAGGTCTTGCGCGCCTTGCCTGCGCACGCCGAGATCGATGGCGAACTGATGATGCAGGTGCTGGAAGAAGCCGGACGCTTTGCCGCTGACGTGGTCGCGCCCTTGAACGGTATCGGCGATCGCGAGGGTTGCCGTCTCGAAAATGGAACGGTCACAACGCCCCCCGGATTCGAGCGTGCCTATGCGCAATTCTGCGCGGGCGGCTGGCCGGCCCTGGCCTGTGCGCCCGAGCACGGCGGCCAGGGCTTGCCGCATGTGCTGGACTGCGCGCTCTATGAAATGCTGAGCGCGGCCAATCATGGCTGGACCATGTATCCCGGCTTGCTGCATGGGGCCTATGCCTGCCTGGCGGCGCATGGCTCACCTGAGCTGCAGGCACGCTATCTGGAGAAGATCGCCAGCGGCCAATGGCTGGCCACCATGTGCCTGACGGAAGCGCAGGCCGGCAGCGACCTGGGCCAGTTGCGCACACGCGCCGTGCCGCAGAAGGACGGCAGCTATCGCCTCAGCGGCGACAAGATTTTCATCTCAGGGGGCGAACACGACCTGACGCCCAACATCATTCACTTGGTACTGGCCCGATTGCCGGATGCGCTGCCGGGCAGCAAGGGGCTGTCGCTGTTCCTGGCGCCGCGCATGCTGGACGATGGCAGCCGCAATGGCGTGCACTGCACCGGCATCGAACACAAGATGGGCATTCATGGCAGCGCCACGTGCAGTCTGCATTTCGAGCAGGCGCAGGCGTGGCTGGTCGGTGAAGCGGGACGCGGACTGGCGGCGATGTTCGTGATGATGAATGCGGCGCGTCTGCATGTGGGCGCGCAGGGACTGGGGCTGGCCGAAGCGGCCTGGCAGCGCGCCAGCGCTTATGCGCGTGAACGTCGCCAGTCGCGCGCACCGGGCTCATCCGGCAACGACCTGATCGTGCGCCACCCTGCCGTGCAGAAGCTGCTGATGGAACAGCGCTGCCGCATCGAGGGCGCGCGCCTGCTGACTTGCTGGGCCGGGCTCCTGCTGGACCTGGCCGGGCATGATCCGGATGCGGCCCAGCGCCGGCGCCATCATGAACGGCTGGAATTCATCACGCCGGTCATCAAGGCCTTCCTCACCGACCAGGGATTCCAGTGTGCCAGCCGTGCGCTGCAGGTCTTTGGCGGGCATGGCTATGTGGTCGAGACCGGTATCGAACAATTCATGCGCGATGCCCGCATCACCATGATCTATGAGGGGACCAACGAGATCCAGGCGATCGATTTCCTGATGCGCAAAGTACTGGGCGATGAGGGGAAGCGGCTGGATGATTTCCTCACGCTGGTGCGCGCGGACATCGAGGACGGAACACTGCTAGGCGAACAGGCCCGATTGCTTGCTAACGCTGTGGATAAATTAAGTGGACTCGCCACGGATATCGCCACGGCGGCGCTGCAATCGCCCTCCCTGCCCTACTACGTGGCTGATGAAATGCTGCGCCTGACCGGCCATGTGGCGCTGGGCTGGATGTGGCTGCGCGCCGGCCGCCGGGCGCTCTTGGCCATGGCCTCGGACCCGGCCTGGTACGGCGGCAAGCGGGATGCCGCGTGCTATCATTTCGCCTTTGTGTTTGCGGAAGTCCACCAGTTGTCCAGCGTGATCGAAGGCTGCCTGGCGACCGGGCTGCCGCCCCTTCCTACCGACCTGGACCACCATGCTGCCCAAGAAGCCGGCTGATTTCGATTCCGACGACGATGCAGCGCCAAGCGCGCCGCTGGACCAGCAACTGCTGCTGAGCCTGGTCGGCTACAACTGCCGCCGTGCCTACATCACCATCATGCCCTTGTTCGAAAAGCGGATGGCGAAGTTCGAATTGCGGCCAGTGGATTTCACGGTGCTGAGCCTGTTGAAGGCCAATCCCAACATCAACCAGAAGCGCCTGTCCAAGGCGATCAACGTTTCCCCGCCCAACCTGGCGACCTTGCTGGACAAGCTGGAGCAGCGCGGCCTGGTAGTACGCCAGCGCAATCCGCAGGATCGCCGTTCACAGGTGCTGGCGCTCACGCCAGCGGGCATGCGCATGTGCACCAAGGCCGAACAGACCGCCATCGAGCTGGAGCTCAAGGCCACCGAGATGCTTTCGGACGGCGAACGCGCTCAGCTCATCGGCTTGTTGCAGAAGATGTTCCTGCCACAGTAAGCGGCATTTCTGATTCCATTCTCAACGCAGGAACACCAGCTCGGCGTAGCTGGGGTTGGCGTGTGCGCGCTGGTATTGCTTGAGGTCTTCGATGACCTGGGCGCGGGTCAGTCCTTGCTGTTGCTGCTGATCGGCTGCGGCGGTCCGCGTTGGTTGCGCCGGAATGCTGATGGTCGAGGCGGGCTCGGCCTTGGCCGGTTCGGCGGCATAGGCTGCCTGCGCTGCGATGCCGGCCACGGCCAGCGTGGCGGCCAGGACAAGTTGGCGTGTGAAGATCTTGTTCATGTTCTGCTCCCTGGAATGCAAGCGGATGCTGCACGATGCGTATCGCTTATGAATGCTTCATTCCCATGCAGACATTCTATTGTTTCCTTTCCGATGGAAAAACCGGTGATCTGGCAATGCTCTGTTGCGGCCGTTGAAAGAATGCTTTCAGGCATCTTGTCGATTCGCCAGCACTGGTATGACAAATGATGAGTTGCACGGCTTTTACCCGCCTCCATCGGGCTTTCCCCGCGACCAGCCACCCTCAAAATTGGTAAATCTTATAAATAATTTTCAGGGAACACGCATGAAAATCGGCACCCGTCTTGGCGGCTCCTTCCTGCTGGTCACGTTGCTGGCTTGCGTACTCATTACGGCGTCTCTGCTCACGCTGACCCGGATCGGCCAGCACTGGGGTGATTTTTCCGGCACGGTGCTGACCAAGCAGGACTACGCCACCCAGGGCTACATCAAGCTGGGGGAGGGCGTACAGAACTTCAAGAACTACGTGGTGCGCGGCAAGGACTATGACAAGCATTTCCTGGCCGACATGGATGCCATCGCCCGCCTCATGAGCGAGTACCGCAAGCTGGGTGTGGACAACCCCAAGGAAGAAGAGCTGCTGCAGAAGATCAGCACGGGCGAACGCAATTATCGTGAAGCCGTGGCCAAGGCGCAGGGGATGAAGGCGGCCGGGGCCTCGGTCAGCGAGATCGATGCGTCCATCAGTGGCGCAGACAAGGTTCTGGGAGCAGGTTTCGCGGGCCTGCTGGCGATTGCGCGCGAGAACGCCAATGGCACCGGCCAGGAAATCTCCAGCGCCATCCGCAACGGTGAAGCCGTCGAACTGGGCGTAGGCGCGGTGGTGGTGCTGCTGGCCGCGCTGCTGGCGCTGCTTGCCACCCGCTCCATTACGCGCCCCATCGCCGAAGCGGTCACCATCGCCAAGACGGTGGCGGCAGGCGACCTGGGCAGCCGTATCGAGGTCAGGCGCAAGGATGAGACCGGTGAACTGCTGCAGGCCTTGAAGGAAATGAGCAGCAGCCTGCAGCGCGTGGTCGGCGGCGTGCGCACCGGCAGCGACACCATCGTGACGGCCTCGACCCAGATCGCTGGCGGCAATCTCGACTTGTCGGCGCGCACGGAGCAACAGGCCAGTTCGCTGGAAGAGACGGCGGCGGCGATGGAACAGATCACCTCCACCGTGCGCCGCAATGCCGATCATGCGCGCCAGGCCAATGCGATGGCGGGTTCGGTGTCGGCAGTGGCTTCGCGCAGCGGGCTGGTGGTATCGGACGTGGTGAGCACCATGGAAGAGATCCAGGCCTCAGCGCGCGAGATTGCGGACATCATCAGCGTGATCGATGGCATCGCCTTCCAGACCAATATCCTCGCGCTCAATGCGGCGGTGGAAGCGGCGCGTGCCGGCGAGCAGGGTCGCGGCTTTGCGGTGGTAGCGTCGGAAGTACGCAGCCTGGCCCAGCGCGCGGCGACGGCGGCCAAGGAAATCAAGACCCTCATCGGAACTTCTGTGGAGAAGGTAGAAGCCGGTAGCCAGCTGGTCAGGAATGCCGGCGCTACCATCGAGGAACTGGTGGTGAGCGTGCGCAGCGTGACGCAGATCATGAGCGAGATCTCGGCCGCCAGCGGCGAACAGGAAGCCGGCATCGAACAGGTCAACCAGGCGATTGCGCAGATGGATACGGTGACGCAGCAGAATGCGGCGCTGGTGGAAGAAGCAGCGGCCGCCACCGAGGCGCTCAAGGAGCAGGCGCGCAGGCTGGCGGAGTCGGTGAGTGTGTTTCGGTTGGGGGTGGGGAGGATGGCTTGAAAGGGGAAAGATGCGGCGTGCAACTATCGGTGGTGACCTGGCACGGGTTCGCTTTCATGCGCTTGAAGGCAATCAATCCGACCTCCGCGCTGCTCAATCCATGATGCTGTGCCACATCGCGCCCAGCTCCTCATACTTCTTCATGACGTGGCGCTGGGCGGCGTCATAGATACGCTGTGCCTCGTCGGCTTCGCGCTTGATCTCGGCCATGGTTTTCTTTTTCAATGCACTGGCCTGGTCTCTTGCCGCCTCGGCAGCAGCCTGCAATTTCTTCCTGGCCGCTTCAGCCTGTTCCTGGATCTCCCGCTTGGCCGCCAGTGCCTTGTCCTCAACTTCGCGTTTGGCGCGCACGGCCGCATCCTCGACGGCATGGTAACCGCTGACGATGCGATCGCGGGCGCGATCATAGGTACGGACGGTGTAATCCTTGATGTCACGCGCGTCTTCAGCCATATCCGCAGCACGTTCTCCCACCTTGCGCTCGACCAGTTCGCCGATCTTGCGCGTGGCTGAGTCGCCCTCGCCCTGCAGAAATACCTGACGGAAGCGGGCATAGCCACCGGTGATGAAAATCGGTTCGTGCTTGCCCGCCACCCGGAAGCCGGCGCGGGAATCATGGATATAGTCATCGAAGAGCGTTACCGACGCGGCCGGCGGCACCGGGCCTGCGCACATGATGTCGTAGAATTTTTTCTCTTCCGCAGTCAGGCGCTCCTTGGCCGCATCCGTCAGGACGCCCGCCAGCGGCGAGACCCGGCGCACATACTTCCGGGCCATCTGCCCCATGCGCTGATCCAGATCCAGATTGCCACGCTCACGCCAGTCACGGATCATTTTCCCGAGTTCGACATCGGCCTCCAGCAGATCCTTCTTGTCGGAGGTCCCAGCATCCCGATAGAAGCGCTTGCTCAACAGCAAGCCGCCCTTCCCCTCATGCAGAGATCCTCTCCACCGAAGATACTGACGGGTATGGGCCTGCGTAAATTCGCGAATGCTGCCGGCCTTGATGCCGTTACCTGCCAGCCAGTCGTTGTAGGCCTTGACCAAACGCGCGTCAGTGGCAAAACCCTTGGCGCTGGCAGAATCTTTCGCCAGCTCGGCCAAGGTCAGGAGCGGTACACCGCCCTTGAGTGCGGCAAAGTGCATGTCAATAAGGGGAATCTGCGAAAGCTGCGGTGACAAGCCCCAGTCAGGCATGGATTTTCCCTGCTCTCCCGGCAGATAGCCGCCACCCACGTCAGAGTGCATGCCGGGATAGCCGACATTCTTCCACCCTGTGGAGGACTCCAGCGGAAAACTGGCCCGTTGTTCGTGCAGCGCCACGAAATGCGCGCACTCTTCAACCGCGGGCAGAATGGATTGCGTTTTGTGCGCCCAGGCCATGTGGCCGAAGGTGATCGGCGTTACATCTCCGATGCCGACCGAGGCCACCGTATCGAAGATACCGAGGAAACCGATGCGAATTGGCACACCGGCGATTTCGAAAGCGCCGCCGGAAGGCGTAAAGAGTTCGTGCAGCCAATGCGTGAACGCACGAGCCTCAGCAGCTCCGCGGGAAAAACCGAATACCGAAACGTTGATCTGCACGATCTTGCGCTGGCTGGATTTGACCGCGGCCGTCAGCTTGTCGATGAACTGTTTGTAGATGTCGGCGCGGCGCATCTGCTCCGGTGCGTTCAGCAAATAGCCGGGCACGTTCCACTGTCCGACTTTCATGTCCGCCGTCGCTGCATAGGCGTTACCCCCCGCCAGCATGGAAGAACTCATGAAGTTGACGAGTTGGCGTCGTTGCACAAGGTCACCAAAAAGACCCGTTCCTGTCAGATATGTGTAGACGGCATCGAGCAGAAAGGTGATGCCCCAATTGATGCGATCCGCTCCCATGAAGCCAAACGCATTTCCGCCGATGTCGGTTCCCAATTTGCTGTTGTCGCCAATCTCTGCAAAGGGTGTTCCCACACCCTGCATGTAAGATTTGAAGAATCCATTTTTGGGCTCATCGAGATAGGCATCGTACAGTCGCGCGACATTGCTGTGCTTGTTCCGCTGCCGCTGTGTCGCCGTTTGTTTTTCCTCTACCCACTTGTCATTGTTGCCGGTTCCGTCAAAGAACATGCCGACGAAGACCTGTCCTTTGCATTCAGTACTTCCCCGGGAACGCAGGCAAGCCAGAGCCTTGGCGCGCTGGCTTGCCTCCCTGGCAGAAAATTTTCGACGCCCATCGCTCGGTACCGCACGGCCCGTGTAAAGCATACTCATGCTCAGACTCCCGCAACTAGTTTGATCCTGGCTTCAATTCAGCCTCCGGCCCTTTCAACGGGTAGTCAGGGTGCCAGAGCGCAAGGTTCGTAGCGAATACTTTCACCTGCCCGTCCCGCAAGAAATGCACCGAGAAATGGCCCGCCTGTTCCGATGCATATTGCGGCACCGGCACTGACCAGGAACGTTCAACCGGCTGCCCCGCACCATTCACGGTGCGGACATTGACGTTCGCCATCAGTCCCGCACGCCAATTCTTCGGGACGCTGATACAGCAGATATAGCCTCCTCCCCCCTGTCCGGCTGCGATGTAGCCACCCGCGGTGCGTTTTCCCGGTATGACGGTGACATCGAAGTCCGATATGCCAAAAACAGTATGGTTATAGCCGACCAGCTCCATCCCCAGCTCGGGCTCTGCCTTCGCCTCACATCCGCCCAACATGATGAGCAGAGACAGCAGCAACATGTGGAGCAGGGACTTTCCGGCCATCTTGGTGATGTATTCCATGGATATATTTCAAAGTAACGACAAGTCTATCGGACGATGCGAGGCTCCACGCTCTGGCAGCGTTCCTCGAAGGGCTAACGGCTGCCGCCATTGACCGCGTTCTCCCACAACGGCTGCCCGCTATCGTACACACGTTGCGGAAGCCCGATGAGAGCATCGCTGAATGCATCCGAGGAAGCCGGCGGATGCGCCATCACCTGCTTGAACTCGGGCTGTTCGAGACCCTTGCCCGAGGTGTACAAGGCCAGCAGCACGTAGGCGGTCTGGCGATCGATATCCTTCAGACCTGCAGAAACCGCCCGCTTCTGGTATTGCGCGACGAAGCGTTCCAGTTTTTTCGGTTCGACCAATGCCGTTTCATCGGGAATGACGAACTTCAGATGGGCCACCAGGGCCTTCAGATCGTCATTCGTCTGGGCATGCGCGCGCGGGCAGGACATGGCGAGCAGGAACACCATTCCCAGTACCAGTGCCCACTGCGGAAAAACAATCCGCTTCTGCCAGTGCTCATGCGACATGCTCATTCTCCCAAAGAGGTGGCCCTGCTTCCCAGACTTCCTCAGGCATGGCCTGCAAGGCATCGAAATAGCCTGTCAGGGAAGCAGGCGGATTCTGCATCAAAGCCGTCACGGCCGGATGCTCAACGCCAGCGCCGCTGGTGTAGAGCGCCAGCAATACGTACTGTGTCTGCCGATCGATATCATCCAGGCCAGCTTCACGCGCACGCTGCTGATAGGCGGCGACGAATTCCACCAGCGTATTGGCATAGCCGAGCTTGCGGGCCTGGGCGATCACGGCATCGAGATCGGCACGCTCACTCACGGCCACTGAATCAGGCTGGAAACTGCCCTGGACGGTTTGTTGCAGGGACTGCCATGCTGCCAGGCATTCTTCCAGCAGCGACGGCAGCAGGCCGAACAATTCGGCCTGCCCTTCCTGTGCATCCCTGGGTAAATTATTTACGCCTGCACTCACCACCGACAATACGGCGTATTCAGGTGCTTTGCCGGACGCTGCAGACAAGCCCAGCGGCCCCTGCATCAGCGTGAAGCGGGTGCCCGGACGCAGCGTGCGCACCGTGCTGCGTGCCTGCCACAGTTTGTTGCGAGCCTCGCTGGCTTCCAGGTGCAACTGGGCGTAGCGATCCGCTTCCGCCGCGTTGCGGCCGGAGGCAACCTCGACTTGTCGGCGCGCATGGTGCAACATGCCAGTTCTCTGGAAGAGACGGCGGCGGCAATGGGACAGATCACCTCCACCGTGCGCCGTAATGCCGATCATGCACGCCAGGCCAATGCGATGGCGGGTTCGGTGTGGGATGTGGTGAGCACCATGGAAGAGATCCAGGCCTCGGCGCGCGAGATTGCGGACATCATCAGCGTGATCGATGGCATCGCCTTCCAGACCAACATTCTCGCGCTCAATGCGGTGGTGGAAGCCGCGCGTGCAGGTGAAAAGGGACGCGGCTTTGCGGTGGTGCGTCGGAAGTGCTCAGCCTGGCCCAGCGATCAGGGTAAGGAACGCAGCTTGACCGAAGCCGCAATCTCCCGGGCCAGTTTGAAAAACTCATCCTTTCCCATCGGTTTCATACCGCGCTTCTCAGCGTTCTTGGCGTCGCGGATCACGTACAGCATCAGTTCGGGCTTCTGATTTCCGGCGTTTGGATCGCCTTCAGTGACAACCAGATATCCATAGTCTTCTGTTACTTTGTCCTTGCGAATCATGCTTACCATGGACTCCACACCTTTCTGCCCGGCAAACTCAATCGTGTTGTGACGGCGCAAGGTCAGCAGATTCTTGATCGAGTCATAGCTTCGGTAGTCCTGGGTCCAGAAGAAATTGGACTTGTAGACTGCCGTCAGTTTCGCGGGGTCTTGTGATGGGTAAGGACGTCTGGCGCTGGTATCTTCCAGCAAGACGGTTACGTCAGGATGATTTTTCAGGCGATAAGTCGTGGCGATGGAATGGCCATAGCGTTCATGGCCTTCAATGGGTACGAACAAGTGCGGCATGCAAAGTCCGGGAGTTAATGGCACGGTAAAATCTTCACGTACATCAACCGCTTTAATTAGCTTGTTCATGAATTGCACGAACTCCGGAATCCGGTCTTCTGGCGCAGTTAATTCCCACCTCAAGGCATGGGATTTCACAATCCGCGCCGCATAGAAAAATCTGAAGCGACGTACTGCCAATCCGTCACCCTCTTCCACTTTGAATTGCTCGTAATCTCCTTCGGGGAGGTCTACGTTCGTTTCCTTATAACTTTCAGCGTCTTGCCTGATCTGCGCACTGGTTTTCCTTACATCAGCGAGGAAGCGCTTACTTTCTTCGGACGAAAGACCGCGCGTGACTTCCATCTGGCCTGCATATGCATATTTGCTGTAAAGAGCTGGTTGGCCATCGTCGAATTCACTAGTCAAGGTTCTTAGAGGCCGAAACAGCTGGTCAAATGCAGTCGCTGCCACGTCAGCCTTGTCGGGTAGGGAAATTTCCAGATGGCCTACACAATCCTTGCTCCACTGACGTGCATCGGATGCGATGGCATCATCGGCGAATAGGAGTACGGCGGATAAGAAAAATGATTTTGGAATTTCGAATTTCATACTGAGCCAATATTTATATCTGCTGATTTAGATTTTCCGTCCGCAATCAGATCATCACTTCTTTCATATTCGTTCGGAGTAGCTCTTTCCTTGTCCACCTCCCCTATTAATGTCGTAGGATACTTAAAATCGTTCTTCTCGTTCTGCGTCCAATGTATTGGCAGCGCCGTGATAAACCCGGCTATTGACGAAAGTGAACTGACTGTCCTTACATTATGATGCGCTCTTTCCCAAAACCTTTCCTCTGAAGGTAAAGCCGACGCAGGCGAACCTTTAACAACAGCTGGTACCTGCATATTCAGAACGGGCGCATCAAAACCATAAGGATTAATTTCCGGGGAGTTCTGAATAGCTGGACTGAACAACGAAGTATCCCAATTCGGAATAATCGAGCAGGGCACTCGTCGAGCCGTTTCTGACGACCAATTTCGGGGCACGTAATCAAACACCTTCTCGTAAGCCGCAGCGTTAGCTTCCGCCTGCTTTTGAATAGCCTTCCAGCTAGCCGGCGACCCAGGTTTTTCGATTGCCATCTTCAAATTGGAAGCAGCCTTCGGGCCAGGCTGCACTGAGCCATTGCCGCTGATACCAAACAACTTTTCCCATATCTCCATCCGCAATTTATGCGCAAATTTCCTCACTGGCCTAGGGATTCCGTCACCGCAAATGTCTGCGCGCGTATTTTCCGTATCTGCCACCAGGACAGCAATCTCGGAGTCTCCCTCACCGTTCAAGCTTCTATCGTTGATGTTGGCACTTCCAAAGAGCGCGTACAGATCATCAACGATCATCAGTTTGGTATGGACATAAATTTGCTCAGTCACATAGCGCTCACCCAACTTTGCCCAGCTCCGTAAATTGAGCAAGGTGACGTAATCAAAGCAGTCCTCAAGAGGAATTTCATCCAGCTCTTTTCCAAAGTCCTTCTTTGTTTCCAGGAGGATGTGCTTGTACGGCTTCTTTTGATCGCGAAGCCGCTTTGCGAGAAGACCACGGCGAATGCCATTGAGGAGACTGTTGGTACCAAAAGAGATGGTCTGCATTGTCCAGAACACCTGCACCGCGACCGATGCGCTGGTCATGAAGTCACCCTCCGGATGGACCGGAAGCGTAATGTAAACATGAAATGGCTGGGGATCCTCGTTGAGGATGGCGCGCTGGATTCTCTCCACCAATGCCCTGCAAATTTCATTGGTCGGCGGGTCATACATCTTTCGGGAATCCTTGGTGTCATCGGTCATTTTCAAACCGAATTCAGAAAGCATGCTGAGCTTACCCTTTTGGGTATTGATGAAACGCGCGGCAGGAGATAGTGCGCCACCATCGTCAGGCACCGCATAGACAGGACTCCCCAAGTCTCCAACAAAAAATTGATTTTCAATGTAGATGAAGTGATTGGCCTTGGAAATCAAGTTCAGCATCGCTTTCTTGATATGGTCTTCCTTCTGTCGAAAACCAGTGCTTCGCGGCGGACTGGTTTCTTCCTTCGTAACCAAACCAGCAGGCGCAGTACGAAGTACCTGGATCATGCTTGAGCCGACCGGCGGGAAATCTGCTGGCCCTTCATTGAAGCGGATAGGAGCCCCCTTACTGATCGCCCAACGCTTGATGAAATTACGCATGAAGTCATACACGCAAGGGCCTTCGACACGAGCATGCACGTCCTGCCATGGCATCCTCGGCTGTCTGGCGGGATCAAGCGTCTTGCGCAAAGGACTGTCGTGCCCCGCTCCATTTGAAGCGATGTCTATAAATCCCGGGTCGGCATAGGGAACCTGCCATTTTCCGGCTTTGATCTTGGCCAACTCGGAGGGCAGGCCATTTGCCTCGGCGTAAGCCTTTTCCTGCTCCGCAGACAGATTTTTTTTACTCCTGCGCATGGCATTCGGATTGACCGTATCCATCATTGATACGTTTTTCAATGGCGGAATGCAGGGATTGTAGCGATTCATCACCTCGCGCCCATCGGCATCGCACTTCAGCGAATAATGTTCATCGTCATAGCGTCCATAGGCAACATCAATCCCACCTACATAGGCGTAGCGCCGATCAATGATCACCGACTTCTGGTGATGACTGAAGTATTTCGCGTTCTCCGTGTTGAAGCTGTGCGAGACGATCCCCTGTACCGTACCGGGCGCCACTCCCGGCTCTCCATTGATCGATTCGATGACGATCAGTGTAGGGTCGTCATAAGTTCGCACAGGACGAGTATCGTCCCAAGGCATGATGTAAATCTTCATTCCTGGCTTGCGGGCAGCACTCAACAAGACGTCATAAAGCCTTTTCCCTGGCGCCAGCATCGCATCCCAGTTGATCTGCCAGCCGGCCATGCATATTTCCTTGGTAGCGCCCTCGATCTTCTCAACCAAGTCTGCGAAATACGCCTTCCCCGTGGTGAATGCATGAATCGCGTTGCCATCTCTTTTCGGCGCAAAGACGTTCGGGTCACTGATCCAGATGGAACTGGTTACGCTGGACTTGGTTGCATAGCCAGCCCCGAGGATGTTGTTCACTTCGCGATAATGTTGATCATTCAGGTATGACATAGTCTCAACCAAGTATCTTGTTGATCAATGGCGCGCCACGGCCTTGTCCAGTTTCGTCTTTCACCAATGCCGACGTTGCCTGATATGCCTCAGGCCCAATGGATGCACCATATACATCTGTGTATCCCATCGCACTAAGCGCGTGGGCCAACTGCTGGCTGTCATTCCAATCCGGATCATGTCTAGCGACGGCCACGTTCTGGACATGATCTTGATACACCAGCCAAAGCTTGTTGGGACTTTTGTTATAGGCGTCAAGCAACATCTT
>NZ_DBIC01000281.1:0-12884 GCF_002296545.1 Herbaspirillum sp. UBA812
GTCGCCGCCGGCACCCGCACGCTGGAAACCACCAACGGCATCACCGTCACGTCCAACGGCTTCACCGTCAACGCGACCACGATGGTGGCTTCCAAGTCGTTCTACTGGGAAGCAATCGGTTAATCCACAGCACCGGCCATACGGCCGGTGCGATCCTCAAGGAGAGCATGCAATGAGCGATACCCAAGACAGCATCAAAAGCGAAGAACAGGAAATTTCCGCTGCCGAAGCCAAGGCAGCGGCCAAGGCAGAGAAGCAAGCACAGGCTGCCGAAGCCAAGGCTGCAAAGGCTGCAGAGAAGCGTGTCCGCGTGACCATTCACAGCGGCGAAACCGACGACGAAAAAGGTGATGTCGTGCTGGTGCACAACTTCGAACAGATCCAGATCAAACGCGATGTCGAGGTGGAAATCCCCGAGCGCTACCTGGCCATCCTCAAGGATGCCGTGATCGACACCCGTGGCACCGACAACCACGGCAAGGCCATCGGCGGCCGCAGCCCGCGCTTCGCCTATACCGTCGAGAGCATGTAATGGCCACTGCTTGGACACTGTCGGCCAAGGAAATCTGTCGCGATGCGATGGAGCACATGAATGCTATCGGCGCCGATCAGACCATTTCGGCTGAAGATTTCAGCGTGCTCATGCGCGGGCTGGACGGCATCCTCAAGGAATTGCCCGTGCATGGCTACTCCTGGCCTCAAATCACTGTTGATCCGGTTGCTTTGGCCTGGAGTGCCGGCAGTCCAAGCAAAGTCACGATTCCTGGCGACTATTTCGGCGTGCCGTATGCGTATTACATGCTGAATGGGCAAGAGGTGGCCGTGCGCATCGTCTCGAAGGCCGAATATGACGACCTTGTGCAGCAATCTGCTGCTCCACCATTCCCGCGCGTGCAGCATTTGTACATTGCGCCGGACTTCACAGGCCATTTATGGCCAATTCCCGAGTCAGATCCGGGTTTGCAGATGACTTATCAGGCGATTGTTCCCGATGCAGTACAGGTGCAATACCCAAAACTGCCGCAAACATGGGTTTTGTTCATCGGTTTGTGGCTTGCCTGGGAGCTTTGCAACAAATTCGGCGTGTCGGCTGACCGCCGGGCAGATATCCAAGCCAGATACCTCCTGAAGCGGAATTTATGCCTTGGATATGCCACTGAAACAGCCCCTATCTGCATCCAAGTAGCCGATTGAAAGCACAAAACTGATGATCTCCTGCACCTTCAGCGGCATGCTCAAGACGCCAGAGCGCAAGGACATGTTGATTTAACCGAAAGAATTGAATGAAAAATTTCCTCAAACTCGCCGAAGGTGTAGATGTTCTGCCGCTGCTCCTAGCCATCCGCCGGCGTCCGGAACTTTGGACTGAAGACACCTTCCTGCGTCACTACCCACAAGGGCCGTTTGCAGACATCGAATCGATCATGCTGCGGTTCCCGGAAAAGGTGGAGTTCACTGGCGAGGATGCGGAGGAGAAGCTGGCGCTGTACAAGTCCAACATGCTTCCCGGATTCGATCAGCACGAAAGCAGTGATTATCCGGCCTATGCCAAGCTGGTTGAGGCACGCGCGCATGTCATGGCCATCATGAACCGTGTTGGCGGCGAGCGCCTGGGCCGCGTCATGATCAACAAAATTCGCCCTGGTGGCCGGATCTTCCCACATGCAGATACGCCAGAGCATGCGAACTACTATTCGCGCTTTCACCTGGTGCTGGAAAGCTATCCGGGCGTTGATTTCCGCTGTGAGGATGAGCACGTTTATATGCCGGTGGGCTCGCTCTGGTGGTTCAACAATAAGCTGGAGCACGAGGTCATCAACAACAGTGCCGGCGACCGTATCCACATGATTATCGATGTGAGGACATCCCAATGATCACCATCCACGTCGAGTCATTCGAAGAGCGCCTGGAAGAGTTGAAAGTGTTACTGCCGGCGCATTACGAAGAGCTGGCGCTCAATCAGGATAAGGTTCCTCTGTCGCCGCAATACGAGGAATATATCCGCCGCGAACGCCTCGGCGGCCTGATTTTTGTCACGCTGCGCGATGCAGGTGAGATGGTCGGCTACTTCATCGGCTTCATTGCACCTGGCCTGCATTACAGCACCTGCCTGACCTGCACCATGGACATTTTCTATGTGCGCCAGGACAAGCGGAAGGGCGGTGCTGGCTTGCGCATGTTCCGTTTCGTTGAGCAGGAGCTGCGCCGACGCGGCGTCCAACGCTGGTTCATGGGGTCGAAATGCCACGCTGATGCAAGCGCGCTGTTTGAGCGCATCGAGGCGACCCGGGTCGAGATCTATTACAGCAAGTGGCTGGGAGATTGATATGTTGCGATTCCTCTGGAAAATCAAAAATGGTGGTGCGCGCTATGAAGTAGCGGCGGCCACCATCGGCGCGGCTGTTGTCGGTGGAGTCGCCAGCAACATGGCCGCGAACAAGGCGGCTTCAGCGCAAGAAAGCGCAGGAAATCAGTCAACTGCGACGCAGCGTTACTTCTACGACACCACGCGTAATGACAATCTGCCGGCGATCCAGCGCGGCAACCTGGCCGGTGACCGCATCGCTTATCTGCTGGGCCTTAGCAACAATACCACCGCGAAACCCGATCAATCCGAAGCGAACTTCGACGTTGCTGCATATCTCGCTGCCAATCCGGATGTCGCTGCTGATGGCTACGCTTCGCAAAATGCCTACAAGCACTATCTGAATAACGGCAGGGCAGAAGGTCGGGCTTTCCAGTACATCAATGCGCCGCTGGATACAACTGCAGCCGCTTCCGACCCGGCATATGGCTCGTTCACCAATAAATTCACGGTGGACGACCTGAACAACGATGTGCCGTATCAGCAGGGCTTCAAGTACGCGCTGGACCAGGGCCAACTTGGCGTGAACCGACTGGCCGCCGCATCCGGCAGCCTGAACTCCGGCTCGACCCTGAAGGCGCTGCAGGACCGCGCGGCCAATGTTGCGAACCAGTACGCGGGCGACGCCTACAACCGCTGGAACAACGACAAGACCACGCAGTACAACATGCTCGCGGGCTTGTCGGGCGCTGGCCAGACGGCCTCAAACGCAGTCGCATCGTCCGGCGCAAATGCGGCGAACGCCATCAGCAACACTCAGACCGGCGTTGGCAACTCGCGCGCGGCCAGCTCCATCGCCGGGGCGAACTCCCTGCAGGGCGGCCTGAACTCGATCTCGAACTACTACCAGACGCAGAACCTGCTGAGCCAACTCGGCGGCAGGAATGCTGGGACCACGAACATCTATGGCGGCGTATCCGGTGGCGATTTGAGTTCGCCGGCGGTTGGATATCGCACTTCTTTCCTCTGAGGCGACCATGGCCATTGACGCAAATATCCTCTTCCAAGCAGGCCGCCCGACCGTCCAGCTTGATGACCCGATGAACAAGTTGGCGCAGCTCGGCCAAGTGCAGGGCTTCCAAAACCAGAATGCGCTGGCGCAGCTGCAGTTGAAGCAGGCGCAGCAGCAGGATCAAGACCGCACGGCCATGGCCAACGCCTATCAGGGCGCAGTTGATCCGGCCACCGGCCGCGTGGACTATGCCAAGGTGACCGGCAACCTGGCTGGCGCTGGCGCTGGCGCGGCCATTCCTGGCGTGCAGAAGAGCGCGGCTGAGGCGCAAAAAGCTCAGCGCGAAGCCGACAAAGCAACTCTTGAACAGGCCATCCAAAAGCAGGCGCTGATTTCCCAATACGCTGGCTCGGCTACTGACCAGACATCCTGGACTGCCGCGCTCAAAGCGGTGGCTCAAATGGGCGTGGATACCAGCCAAATTCCAGAGCAATTCGATCCGGCAACGGCCAAGCAGCTCCAGTTGCGCGCCCTCACCGGCGTGCAACAGCTGGACCAGCACTGGAAGCAGCAGGGATATGACCTGGATGTGCGCAAGCAGACCGAAGTGGAGCGCAACAACCAGGCGCAGAACAAGATCGCGCAGGGCCAGCTTGGCGTGGCTCAAGGGCAGCTTGGCGTGGCTCAGGCTGGTCTCGGGCTGCGTCGCCAAGAGCTGGAAGCCGGAAAGGTGCCGCCCGGCTACCGCCGCACCGCCGATGGCAATCTGGAAGCCGTTCCCGGCGGTCCGGCTGACATCAAGATCAACAAGGAAGCCAATCAGCGAACGCAAGACGCAAAGGACGTTCTGGCCATTGCCGATGAGGCAGATCAGTTGCTCGGGAAAGCGTCCAATGGACCGATCAGCTCAGGCTACAACCAGGCTCTCGGCGCATTCGGCAGTTCCACAGAGGCCGCGCAAGCAGACGCCCAGCTCAAGGTGCTGCAGGGTGCCATGGTGTCCAAGATGCCGAAAATGTCCGGCCCGCAGTCAGACAAGGACGTGCTGCTGTACCGCGAAATGGCCGGCCAGATTGGTGACCCGCTTGTACCGATTGCACAGCGCCGCGCCGCGCTTCAAACCGTGCGCCGCCTTCAGCAGAAATATCTGGGCCAGGACACCGCAGCGCCGGCGGCGGCCGCGCCTGCCGCATCCTCCGATGGCTGGTCCGTCACACAGGTGAAGTGATATGCCGACTTTCCGAATTTCAGCCCCTGACGGCAAGACCTACGAGGTCACCGGCCCGGAAGGCTCCACTGCAGAAGATGCGCTGGCGCGCGTGCGCAGCATGGTGGTGGCCACGCCGACGCCTGAAAAGGGCTTTGGCGAGCAGCTGAGCGACACCATCAAGGATGTTCCGCGTCAGATTGGGCTCACCGCGCGCTACGGTCTGGAAGGTCTGGGAAATGCCGTGGGCGTGCTGTCGGACCCCATAGGCGCAACCATCAACATGGCCACCGGCTCGAACCTGAAGCGTGCCGGCCAGCTTGCCACGGACATTGCCGACAGCGTAGGGCTGCCGAAGCCGGAAAACGCGCGAGAGCGAGTCGTTGGCGACGTTGCCACGACCATGTCCACCGGTGGCGGCATGATGGGCGGCGCGAACCGTTTGGCGCAGGCAGCGACCGGCCCGGTGGCGCAGAACGCGCTGGCCACACTCGGCCAGAACGCAGGCATGCAGACCCTTTCGAATGCGGCTGCCGGCGGCGCTGGCGGCTACGTGCGGGAGACTGGCGGCGACGGCGCGGCGCAGTTTGTCGCGGCGCTGGCCGCCGGTGTTGGCGCGCCCATGGCGGCGAACAAGCTCGCGCAGGCTGGGCAGTCGGTCACGAATGCCGTGCGCCGCGCCACCACCCCGGCACCGGCCCCGAATCAGCAGATCGATGTGCAGATCAGCCAGGCACTGCAGCAGGGCGGCGTGGACTTCGGCCAACTGGCCCCGGCCGTGCAAAACAGCATCCGCCAGGATGTAGCGGCCGCGACCCAGACCAACGGCATCCTGTCGCCGGACGCGGTGCGCCGCCTGGCTGATTACCGCATGGTCGGCGCTACTCCGACGCGCGGCTCTTTGACACTGGATCCTATTGTCGTCACGCAAGAGCGTAACCTTGCCAAGTTAGGGGCGGCTGGTAAAGACCCAAGTGGACATCAGCTGGCCCGCGTGCAAAACGCTAACAACCGTACACTCATTGATAATCTTAACGACCTGGGCGCCGGCACTGCAGATACCCCGTATTCGGCTGGAGAGCGGATTATCCAAGCGCTTGGTAACACCGACCAGGCGGCACGGGACGCCATCGGCGCAGCCTACTCGCGCGCGCGGGACTCGGCCGGCCGCAGTGCGCCACTGGATCCGTCTGCCTTCACGCAGCGTGCGGGCGATCTGCTCAATCAGGCGAACGCAGAAAGCTTCTTGCCCGGCGGCATCCGCGACACGCTGAACCGTATCGCGCAAGGACAGATTCCGCTGAATGTGGAAATCGCGGAGCAGCTGAAGAGCAATATCGGACGGATCCAGCGCGGCGCTACTGATGGAAACACGCGCTACGCGCTGGGTCTGGTGCGTCAAGCCCTTGACGAAGCACCCCTGATGGGGCCGATGTCTCGCCCACAGCAGGCTCCTCAGACTGGCGCGCCAGGCAATGGCGTGATGGTGCGCGGGCAGAACGAGTTGATGCCGCCACAGCAGACCGGTGCAAGCATCGGCCAGGACGCCATCGACGCCTTCAACAGCGCTCGCGCGATGAACCGCAACTACATGCATCAGGTCGAGAGCACCCCGGCATTGCAGGCGCTCCGTGACGGCGTGCAGCCGGACAAGTTCGTGCAGAACTTCATCGTTGGCCAGGGCGGCAAGGCCAATGTGGCCGACTTGAATGCGCTGAGGATGGCAGTGAGCAATGATCCTGGCGCATATTTGGCCATCCGCAACCAGATCGCTGCACACCTCAAAAGCCAGGCTCTGAACGGCGCGGCGGATGAGGTCGGCAACGTAAGCCAATCGGCATTCAACAAGGCGCTGCGTCAGATCGGTGATGAGAAGCTGGGCATGTTCTTCACGCCGGACGAGGTGGCACAGCTGCGCGCCGTGGGCCGCGTGGCCAGCTATGAGCAGTTCCAGCCGAAGGGATCGGCGGTGAACAACTCCAACACGGCCGCCGCCGGGCTGTCCGCCATTCTGGACCGCATCGCCAACAGCCCGCTGCTCAGCAAGATTCCGTTCGGGAATCAGCTGGCCGGGCCGGTGCAAAACATCTCGGTGGGGATTCAGTCCCGCAACGCACTGAACGTGCCGAATGCGCTCAACCAGCCGCTGCGCAACTCGCCGCGCAACCGTCTGATGCTGTCGCCGGCGGCATTCCTGGGGACGAACGATGAAAAGCAGTGATCACTTCTTGCGCGACCATAGCCACGCGTTGATGATCATTGCGACGATGGCACCTGCTTTGATGGGATCAATGCTCATGAAGGGCTCGGAGGGGAAGGTATGAGGCAAATTATCCCCCTGTTCGGCTTGGGCACCAAGAACAAGTCTGTAACGGTTTCTGCGCAGAGCCGCATCAACGTCTATGCGGACGTGACGAGCGATGCGGACAAGTCGAATGTGTGCTTCCTGGGCTGCCCGGGCCTGTCCGCGCCGCTGGTTTCCTTCGGGGAAACGCCCGTGCGCGGCATGATCAAGGCCGGCGACTTCTTCTACGTCGTGCACCGTGGGACCATGTGGAAGGTGAACAATGCCGGTGACACTACCCTCTGCGGCGTGATCGCCACCACCGCGGGCCGCGTGGCCATGAGCTACAACGGGCTGCAGGTGAGCGTGGCGGATGGCCAGGGTATGTATGTCTACACCGTGTCGACCGCGGCCTTCACGCAGGTTTCGTCGGCTCTGATGGCCAACCCGATGGACTTGACCTATCAGGACCACTACACCATCGCGGCATTCACCAACAGCGGCATGTTCCAGCTGTCGGCCATTGATGACAGCACAACCTTCGACGCGCTGGACTTCGCCTCTGCCGAATCCGATCCGGACAACCTGGTGCGCGTGATCTCTGACCATGGCGAGCTGGTGCTCTTCGGCCAGCAAACCACGGAGTTCTGGGGCAACACTGGCGCGCTGGCGTTCCCATATGCCAATCAGCGCGGCTCTACGCTGGAATTCGGCTTGGCCGCGCCATGGTCTCTGGTCAAGTACAACGATTCGCTGGCCGGCCTGATGAAGAACAAGATGGGCCAGGTCCAGGTCATGATGTTGGCCGGGCACAACCTGCAGCCGCTGGAAGGCCGCGATACCAACTTCACGCTGGCCATCAACTCCTATGCCACGGTCTCCGACGCCACGGCCTTCGGCTACATGCTGGGCGGCCATCCCATGCTGCAGGTGAACTTCCCGACGGCCGGCAAGAGCTGGCTGCTCGACTCGAAATCGAATTCGTGGAGCGAGCTGCAGTCAGGCCTTTCCGGCGGCCGCCACCGCGCCGAGATCGGCATCGAGTTCCAGAACAAGACAATCGTCTCCGACTACGAGAACGGCAATATCTACGTGCTCGACCAGGATGCATTGACCGATAACGGCATGCAGCGGCCGTATGAGCTGACGGCGCGGCACTTCTTCTCGAACTATAACCGGGTGACCGTCAACAGCCTGAAGCTGGATTTCGAGACCGGCGTGGGCCTGGTCGATGGCCAGGGCAGTGACCCGCAGGTGATGCTGCAGATCTCGCGCGACAACGGCCATACCTGGGGCGCAGAGCTGCGGATGCCGCTGGGGAAGATGGGCAAGTATCGCACCGAGGTGATCTGGACACGGCTGGGCATTGGCCGCGACTTCATCTTCCGCGTGCGCATCACCGATCCCGTTCGGTTCTCGCTGAGCGGCGCGGCCATTGACGCGGAGGTGCTGCAATGAACATGAATGCGCCCCTGCAGGAATCTCTGTCGCCGCTGTCGCCGGGCTGGTCGAATTGGTTTTCACAGGCCACCAATGCCGTGCAGGGCTGGACCAAGTCCTACACCGCGCAGTCCACCCTGGATTTCCCGTCGATCCCGGCCAACTCGCAGCAGCGCCTCAATACCAGCGCCGCGCCCTTGAAGGTCGGCGACATCGTTCATGTCACACCGCTGATCGACATTGCCGGCGTCATCTTCACCGGCATCGTGGCCACGGACGGCGTGCTCACGATCATCGCCAGCAACATCACCGCCGGTGCCATCAATCCACCCTCGGCCAGCTTCCGCGTGGTCATCTTGCAGAACTAGGAAAGAATCATGCCAACTGTGAAATTGAGCCCCCTCCTGAACGGTCAGATTGTCGATGAGAACGGCGCGCCGGCCGTCGGCTGGCAGATTTCAAGCTATGTCGCAGGCTCGTCCACACCGCTCGCCACCTACACCACGGCGGCCGGTGACGTGCAGCATGCCAATCCTGAGCTGTTGGATGCGCTCGGATATCCGTCCAATGGGCAGATCTGGCTGGAGAGCGGAAAGTCGTACAAGCTGGTCCTGGCTGATGGAAATGGCGTCGTCAAGAAGACATTCGACAACATTGCCGGCGTCAACGACACCACGATTTCCGTTGGCCAGTGGCAGGCATCTGGCATCACGCCGACCTACATCAGCGCCAATTCCTTCTCACTGCCCGGCGACCAAACGACCGAGTTCCATCTCGGCCGCCGCGAGCAACTCATCACCGCCACCGGCACGCTGTATGGCCAGATCATCAAGAGCGTCTACAGCGGCGGCCTGACCACGGTCACGGTCCTGCTCGACAGCGGCAGCCTGGACAACGGTCTCAGCAGCGTTAATCACAGCATCCTGCGCGCGGACCACACCGGCGAGATCAGCAACCCCAGCGGCAAGAACCGCGTCATCAATGGCGCGTTCAACGTCAACGAGCGCGGCTATATCTCCGGCACCGTGCAGGCCAGCGGCAGCTACGCCGTGGACCGCTGGAAATCCTCCAGCGCCAACTCCTCCATGACCTTCACCACGGCACCGCAGGGCCAGATGGTCACGCTGGTGGGCAGCTATCAGCAGCGCATTGAGCGCGCAAACATGGAAGCCGGCAGCTACATGGTCTCGTGGCAGGGCAGCGCGCAGTGCCGCATCTACCGCGTGGGCGATACGCCGCCGGCCTATTCGGTCTCGCCGATTGTGTTCGTGAGCGACGGCACCACTGATGTCATGATCGAGTTCAACGCGGGCACGCTCTGGAAGGTCCAGGTTGAGCTGGGCGGCGCGATCACCCCGTTCGAGTTCCGCCATATCAGTCAGGAGAAATGGCTGTGCGCCTGGTTCTACGAGCGAATTACGTTCACCAGCACGATTTTCTCCACCGGGCAGGCAACATCTGCAACCAACGCAAGCGGCAGCATTCCATTCAAGCGCCGCAAGCGCAGTCAGGGAAGCGCGATTTTCAGCGGTACACCTGTGGCACTTGCGGCAAATGGAGCAGCTGCATCTGGGACGGTCCTGATTCCATCCGCGACCGAAGATATGGCCGTGTGGCAGTTTTCTGGCACCGGACTTGCTGCGGGCAATGCCTGCAGCCTGAACGGAACTGGCGTTCAGTTGATTGCAGATTCCGACTTCTAAGGAGCCATCATGCCCGATGCAGAACACCCGTATGCGCTGTTGCATGACCCGAATGCCGTGCTCTGGTACCAAGATGGCGTTGGAATTTGGTACGTCCCGAACACCAGTTATATGTGGCAGTGGTATCTGGACTGGCTGGCGCTGGGTAACACGCCATTGCCGGCCATCTTCTGAGGTGATGAATGGCCGATGAACAAGAGATGATTGTCCGGATGACCAGGATGGAAACCATGATGGATGGTTTCCGCGAAGGGCAGGCCGATATCAAGGACATGCTGCGGCGGTTCCTGGCAACTCAGGAGATCGTCACGCAGCACGGCGAGGCCATCAAGGCTTTGCTCGACAGCGACCAGCGCATGGTGCTGCGCATGGATTCGCACTCGCAGTGGCAGACGCAGCACGAAGAAGTCACGGAGCGGATGATCGACAAGATCGACCTGAAATTCGACAACAAGATTGATGAGGTCTGGAAGAGCCAGCGGGCCGGCTTCACCGAGATTGCGACGTTCCAGAATCGGATGCGCGGCGGCATGGCTGTTGCGTACGCGCTGCTGGGGCTAATTGGCAGCGCCAGCCTGATTGGCGTTAGCTCGCTCGTCAACACCGTGAACAAGGCCGAGCAGATCAACCTGGTACAGGCTCAAGAGATTGCCGAGCTGCGCCGCATGGTGACCAAGGAGGGAAGATGACTCCCGACCAACTCCGCAAAATCATGCCGCAAGCTGGCGCTAAGGCTGATGTATTCGCAGGCCCGTTGACCGATGCAATGGCGGAATTTGACATCAGCAATAAAGCGCGTCAGGCAGCATTCATTGCGCAAATTGGTCATGAGTCAGGCCAGCTTCGGTATGTGCGCGAGTTGGCTTCTGGAAGCGCCTACGAAGGCCGCAAAGACTTGGGCAATACGATGGCCGGCGATGGCGTGAAGTACAAAGGCCGTGGCCTTATCCAGATCACCGGGAAGGCAAATTACACGGCCCTCATGATGGCACTAGGGATTGACTGCCTGGAGCATCCGGAGGTGGTGGAGGAGCCGACAAATGCATGCCGGTCAGCAGCATGGTTTTGGCACGAAAAGGGGCTGAATGCACTGGCCGACCAAGGAAATTTTCTTGCCATCACCAAGCGCATCAACGGCGGGACGAATGGCCTGGAAGATCGACAAGTCCTGTGGACGAAAGCAAAGGAGGTTCTCTGATGGACTGGAAATCACTGATCGCAACCGTGGCCCCGTGGATTGGCACTGCGTTGGGCGGCCCGCTGGGCGGTATGGCCGTGACAGCCGCGGCGGATGCCCTGGGCCTTTCCGAGAAGACGGAGACCGCGCTCAAGACAGCATTGAGCGGCGCGTCTCCCGCGGACCTGCTGGCCATCAAGCAGGCCGACCAGGCTTTCCAGTCCAAGATGCAAGAGCTGGGCTTCCAGAACATCAAGGACATGGAGAGCATCGCCGCAGCGGATCGAGACAGCGCGCGCAATCGCGAGATCAAGACCGGCGACAGTGCAACGCCGCGCGTGCTGGCCGGGATCGTCACGGTGGGGTTCTTCGGCATGCTGGCGCTGCTGTTGTTCAATGGCTTGCCGCCGGCAGCCAACGAGGCCGCGCTTCTGATGCTGGGCGGCCTGAACAGTGCATTCGCCCTGGTGCTGGGCTACTACTTTGGCTCGACGGCCGGCAGCCTGGCAAAGTCGAAGCTGCTGGCGCAGGCTGCTCCGCCTGACCAAAAAGCCTAAAGCCTCGCCGCAATAGAATCCGAAGTCTCCCGGTAGTAGACCCGGTGCAGCAGGTTGATGTCCTTGTGCCGGCTGATCCTGGCCAGCGTCATGACGTCGACCTTCTTGGCCAGATGGGTGAGGGCGGTGGCACGGCTGTCGTGGAACGTCAGGTCTTGAATCATGATCTGGCGGCACAGCTTTGAGAAGAGCACGCTGCCCTCGTTCGGATCCACAGTGAACTTCTCGCCGGCCAGCAGCTTGGCGGCGATCCTGCCCACCGGCACCTCATCGCGGCCCGTCGTCTTCGTCCTGGGCAGCACCACGACCCTTCTGCGCTCATTGAACCCGGCCGGGGCCGCAAGCACTTCAGACAGCCGCATGGCCGTCCTGAGCGCGATATGGAAGGCCCTGGCCATCTCTGCAGTCTTCCCGCCCGCACGCTCTCCCGCACGCAGCACGCGCCTGATCTCGCGCCATCCCCACAGCTGATGCCGCGCCTCATTGTGCTCAGGCAGGCGCACACCAGTGAAAGGGTGCCGGTCGATCCAGCGCCATTCCTTGGCAGCTAGGACAAACAGGTTGCGCAGCAGGTTGGCCTCGCGCTGCACGGTCGAGCCGCTGACTGTCTTGAGCCGGGCATCACGCCATTCGCCGATCCTGGCGCTGTCGATCAAGGAAAGCTTGGTCTGCGCGCCGAAGTGCTCCAGCATCGCAGCGAACCGGCGCGCCTCCCAGTCAGGGTTGCGCTTCGTGCTGCTCACGGTGAGCTTGTACTTTTCGACTGCATCAAGGAAGGTGCGGCCGCCACCGGCCGCAAGGGCATCAAGCTCAGCCTCTTTCTGCAGCGCCCATGCCTGGGCTTCTCGTTTGGTATCGGTGACTTTGGTGGCGCGGTGACCGTGGCGTTCAACCTCGGCGCGCCATTTATCTTTGTGCTTGCGGATGTATGCCATTGTGCGGGATTCTGATGCGGGAAATATGCGAGGAGCATAGTATAACCGCTCAGATTCATACCCCTGAGAACCGCTTATTTACGACTCATCGCGATTCATAAAACAGCCAATGGTGCCGGGAGCCGGAATCGAACCGGCACGCCTTGCGGCGCGGGATTTTGAGTCCCGTGCGTCTACCTATTCCGCCATCCCGGCGACGCGAGCCAGCGATTATTACCGATTTCGCTTTGCCGGGCAAGCCCTGAAGACCCCCGGTGCACCACT
>NZ_DBIC01000404.1:0-24651 GCF_002296545.1 Herbaspirillum sp. UBA812
TGACGGCCATCTGGATCAGCAGGCCCGCAGCCGCCGCAGCCAGCCCGGCGAACAGGTGCTTGACGTTGGGATCATGCTGGAAATGCTGGTAGATCATCCCCAGCAGGATCACCACCATGGAAGGCACGGCGATCAAGCCGGTGATGCCCGCCACGGCCCCCTTCCAGCCCCGGAACTTCATGCCCAGCGCCACCGACAGGTTGATGATGTTGCCCCCGGGGAGGAACTGGCACAGCCCCAGCAGCTCGACGAATTCAGGATCGGTCAGCCATTTGCGGCGTTCGACGATCATGCGGTGTGCCAGCGGCAGCGCGCCGCCAAAGGCGGTCATGCCCAGGCCGAGAAAGCCCAGGAACAATTCTCTGGTAGTGGGGACGGGCCGTTCAGCGGCCAGGAGGTCAGGAGTGCTCATCATCATCTCGTGCAAGCGCGGCGTGATTGCCGCATGCATGAAAGGCTACGCTTGAGGAGGGTTTTTGTCTAATATATGTCAGACACCCTATCCATATTCTACCGATATGTCACCTTCCATCGACCTGCGCCTGTTGCGCTACTTCATCGCCGTGGCTGAAGAGGGCCATCTGACCAAGGCCGCCGAGCGCATCGGCATCCAGCAGCCGCCGCTGTCGCAGCAGATCCGCCTGCTGGAGCGGGAACTGGGCGTGACGCTGTTCAACCGCCTGCCGCGCGGCATGGAACTCACCGACAGCGGCACCGCCCTGTTCAACGATGCCCGCGCCCTGCTGGCACAACTCGATACGACGGTGGCCAGCGTGCGCCGCATTGCCCAGGGCAAGATGGGACGCATCGCCGTGGGCTTTACCGAATCGGCCTCGCTGCATCCCTTCGTGCATTCGGTCATTCGCGCCTTCCGCGCCGATGCGCCGGACGTGGCGATGACGGTGGAAGAAAGCAATACGAATGAACTGATCGAAGCACTGCGCGCCAAGCGCCTGGACCTGGCCTTCGTGCGTTCTCCCGTGGGGGATTCCGGCGGCCTGACCATCGAGACCATGCTGGTGGAAGACATGGTGGCCGCGTTGCCGATCGACCATCCGCTGGCCGAGCAAGGCAAGCGCAAGAGCATCGCCCTGCACGCGCTGGCCGAGGAGTCCTTCATCATGACGCGCCGGCCCAACGGCCCCGGCCTGTACGACACCATCATCGCGGCCTGCCATGCGGCGGGCTTCTCGCCACAGGTGATACAGGAGGCGCGCAAGAATCTCTCCACGCTCTCGCTGGTGGCTGCGGGCGTAGGGGTGGCCGTCATCCCGGCGTCGATGACGCGGGTCAATGCGGAGGGGGTGGTGTACCTCAAACTGACCGGCGCAGCCGAGCTGAAAGCGCCGCTGCACCTGGCTTACCGCACCGGCAGCATCAGCAGCGCAGCACGGCTGATGCGCGAAGAGGCGTTGAAACTGAGTGCGGGACGCAAGCGGCGCTGATGTCGGCAGGCATATTGCCGAGATATGGCAATCCGTTGATCGATACAAAAATGGCTTCCCGCAGGAAGCCATTTTTTTGTACTGCCGATATGGTTTATATCGTTTTCAGGTCTTGGGCAAGGTCACGCCATGCTGTCCCTGGTACTTGCCGCCGCGATCCTTGTAGGAGGTCTCGCAGACTTCATCGCTTTCGAAGAAGAGCACCTGGGCACAGCCTTCGCCCGCGTAGATCTTGGCCGGCAGCGGCGTGGTGTTGGAGAACTCCAGGGTCACGTAGCCTTCCCATTCCGGTTCGAAGGGGGTGACGTTGACGATGATGCCGCAGCGCGCGTAGGTGGACTTGCCCAGGCAGATGGTCAGCACGCTGCGCGGGATGCGGAAGTATTCGACGGTACGCGCCAGGGCGAAGGAGTTGGGGGGGATGATGCAGACATCGCCTTTGAAATCCACGAAGGATTTCTCATCGAAGTTCTTGGGATCGACGATGGTGGAATTGATGTTGGTGAAGATCTTGAATTCGTTGGCACAGCGAATATCGTAGCCATAGGACGAGGTGCCGTAGGAAACGATCTTGCTCCCGTCAGCGGCCAGGCGTACCTGCCCGGGCTCGTAGGGTTCGATCATTCCTTCCTGCTCCGCCATGCGGCGGATCCACTTGTCTGACTTGATGGCCATGGTATTCAACGTATTCAAAGAATCCGGCATTTTACGCGAAAACCGGCCCAAGTTGGGCCATCGCGGGCCATCCTGGCACGCCCTGGCCTGCCGCTGCTGCCCGGCAGGCCTGCTTGCCTCAGCTAGCGTCCCCCGCCGAACAGGGACTTGAAGAAGCCCACGCGTTCGGGTTGGCGGCGTTCATAGAAGGGCTTGGTCTCGGTCAGCATGAAGTCGGCGATGCTGTTGCCGGCCTCCACGCGCAACATGTCCACCGGTGCATTGGCCGGTCCGTGCTCGGCGATCACGGGCGTGATCTCGCGCATCAGGCGTTCCATGTGGCTGGCGGGAAGATCGACGCCTATCACCAAGGTGGGCTGTGGATCGTGACCAGGGTTGTGCATGAGGGCGAGATAGGCGGCCTTGACCTTGTCGTGGCGGGTGAAGAACGCCGACAGCGCGTCCAGCATCGCCTGCGGCGGCTGGTCCGGCACACCCAGCTGCACATTGGCGCCGCCCATGTCGCGCGAGGGCGGCACGCCGCCGTTGTCTTGCTGCAGCACATGGGCCACTTCGCCGGGGACGAAGTACTTGGGGAGGGGGCTGTCAGGATAGAGGATGAAAATCGTCCGGCCATCGCCACACATGCGGAAGAGCTCGCGCACCGTCATGCCCAGACAGGAAGCGCCTTCCTCGAAGGCTTGCCCGATTTCCTCCATGGAACTGAACATGGGCAGCATCATCTCGCCGTCTTCGCCGGGCCAGCGCATGATCTGGACCTGCTCGCGGTTGCCGTCGGGCGGCAGGTTGCCGCGCACGAACACGGTAGACTCCAGCAGCATGCGATAGAAGGCGGGACGCGCTTCCGGGTCTTCGTGGGCCCGGCGCAGGGCTTCTTCGAGGGGGGTGACGACGGGGGAGGATTCGGCTTGCATGGCGCTCTCTTTCTGGTTGTTGGGGTCCATGCCGTACCGTTCCGGCGAACGGCACAAGGCGCAGTTTTGAGCAGCCTGCAAATCGAAGGTTCCCATCTTGTGGGATATCGGCGACAATGGACCGATATTTCCAAAAGGAAACAATATGTTCTTCCTGATTGCGCGTTTGCTCAAGGCCTGGACCCGCCCCATTCCCGGCCCCACCGGCGAAGGCAGCCGGGACCACCTGGCGCACGCCGACGGTGGCGAGCCTGCCGACTGGGGGCCGCGTGTTTACCTGCCGGGCCACGGAGACATTTCATTGCGCCGCGCCTTGCCCAGAGTCGCCGCCATGGAGAAGCCGGAACTGGTCTGCGAATGCATCACGCAGCATTCGGGCTATCTGCGCCAGGCCGGCATCGAACGCGCGATGGTGTTGAATGACACGCGCTACCTGCCGCTGCTGGCGGCTCGCCTCAACGATTGGAGCGCTCCGGTACGGCAGGCAGCGCAGCAGGCACTGGCGCATTACCGCAGCACGCATCCTGCGGCCGATTTCGTCCCCGCCCTGGCCGCGTTGCATGGCGCGGCACGCGGGCAGCGCTCGGACCACGCGTGGATCGCCGCATTCGTGCAAGGGCTTGATGCGGATGACACTGCGGATTGGCTGAAGCCCGCGCTTGCGTCACGCGATGCGCCCCTGCGGCGCGCAGCGTATGCGCTGGCAATGGATTACCTGCCGCAGCGACTGGACGAACTGGTGGCCTTCGGCCTGGGCTCGCGCGATCTGATGCAGGCGCACCGGGCGCTGCTCGCCCTGCCCCGGCTTGATGACGAGAGGCGTCGCGCGCATACACCGTTGGGCCTGCGCTCGCCGTTCGGACAGGTGCGCCAGTTCGCGGTCGACCATGCGCCTGCGCCGTTGTCCCGGGAAGCGCTGCTGACGCTGCTGTTCGATCCGATGCCGCGCATCCGGCAGACGGCGGCAGCGCAACTGGCAGCGTTGGGAGAGGATGTGAAGGGCCACGTGCATCAGGCCATCCAGGATGGACAACTGGCCGCGCGTCCGCTGTGCGCCGCACTGGCGCTGCTGGTGCAGTGGCGGCAGCCGGATGTGGAGAATTTGTTGCGCCACCATGCGGACGATGCGCGCGAACGGGTGCGGAGACAGGCCTTGTTCCTGTGGGCCAGGGTGTTGCCGCAAGAACGCGATGCCGTGGCCTCGCGGGCTCTGCTGGACGCGGCGGGCTCGGTGCGCAAGCTGGCGGTGCAGCTGTGCCGGGAGGGTGCTTACGTCAGCTTTGAGGATATTGCCGCCATGCTGCATCGGCATGGCCATCAGACGGCGGCGCTATCGCTCTGTGCGCGCCATCCCTGGGATATGGTGGCTTGTGTCGTTTTCATTGACAGCCTCGGGGAGCGTCAGCCCTGTCAGGATGAACGCCTGCGCGCCGCGCTGATGCCGTGGCTGGGCAATGCGGAGGCTGGATGGACCAGTCCGCAGCCTTGGCATGTCGCGTTGATGCAGGAGCGGGATGGGGTGCGGAGGCTGCGGCGGATCATGTCGCCAGGTTGGGATGCGGAGTTGGATGCGTTGCTGAGCGGGTTGATGGAGCGGTGATGGACTGACGGGCCGATGCAAGTTTCTGGTGTGACGCTGTGTTGACACTGCTTCGCCAGCGAGAGTGTTGCGGGTACCAGCGGCTTTTGGCTCACATCACTTCTGCACTTTCTTCTTTCGCACAACATCCGCCAGGAAGAAGAGCAAGCCTCCGTCTGGCTCATCCTCACCGCTGCATGCTCTCCCACACCTTCTGCAAACGCTTCACCGACACCGGCATCGGCGTCTTCAGTTCCTGCGCATAAAGCGACACGCGCAGTTCCTCCAGCATCCAGCGGAACTCGGTCATCTTGGGATCAACCCGGCCGGCGCGGTCCTTCAGGGCGCGCTGGTAGGGCAAGGCCACCGAATTCCACTCCGCCAGCAGGCGCGTATCGCGGGCCGGATCGGCGCGCAGCTTGTCCAGCCGCACGTTGATGGCCTTGAGGTAACGCGGATAGTGGCTGAGATTTCCGTAATCCGTTTCCGCCACGAAACGCTTGCCCACCAGTTGCGACAACTGCGCCTGCATGTCAGCCGCCGCAGCCGCATGGGCCTTGATGCCCTGCAGCTTCTTGGGCAGGGCGTGATATTCGGCCAGCACCTGGCCGCACAGGCGCGCAATCTCGTTGACCAGCAAACCCAGACGCGCCTTGCCCTCATCACGGCGGCGATTGAATTCATCCGCGTTGCGCGGCAGCGGGTCCTGCAGGAAAGCCCGTTCCAGACCGGCGTTGAGGATCTGTTCACGCAACTCTTCCTGCGAACCCAGCGCCATGAATTGCATGCCCATCTGCTGCAGGCCCGGAATGTTCTTCTCCAGATACTTCAGCTGCTCCTTCATCTGCAAGGCAAACAGCCGACGCAGGCCGGCGAAATGGAAACGCGCCGCCTCGGCCGGATCATCGAAGACTTCCAGATCGCAATGCGTCTTGCGATCCACCAGCGCAGGGAATCCAATCAGTGTCTGTGCCTGCTTGCCACTGCCACGCGTGATCTCCAGCAGCTCCGGCAATTCACCAAAACTCCAGCTGGTGAGATTGCTGTACTCGCCCACCGAAGCGGGAGCCGCCGGGGCTGCGCTCGGACCGGGCTTGCCGGGTGCGGCAGCGGGCGCGGGTGCGGCGCTGTCCTCATCCTCGCGCGGGGCAATGGCAACCTGCTCGGCCAGCTTCTGGAACTGCTGGCGCGCCTGCCCGCCGAATTCGGCCTGCAGGGCAGCGAGATTGCGGCCCATCTCCAGCTGCCGCCCATGCTCGTCGACGATCTTGAAGTTCATCGCATGGTGCGCCGACAGCGTCTCCTGCTTGAAGTCGCTGGGCTTGACCAGAATCGTGATCTGCTCGCGGATGTCGGCAATGATGGCGTCGATCAGGTTGCCCCGGCCGAAGGTCTTGCGCTCTTCCATGCGCTCGCAGAAACGCGCAGCGTAATCGGGCAGCGGCACGCAATGACGACGCAGCTTCTGCGGCAGAGATTTGAGCAACAGGTGCACCTTCTCCTTCAACATGCCCGGCACCAGCCAGTCGCAGCGGTCCGACGAGACCTGGTTGAGCGCATACAGCGGCACGGTGAGGGTCACGCCATCGCGCGCCGCACCGGGTTCGAAGTGATAGCTCAAGGCCATGGCGATGCCGGCCACGTTCATGGTCTTGGGGAACAGCTCGGTGGTCACGCCGGCTGCCTCGTGGCGCATCAGGTCGTCACGGTTCAGGTACAGCAGCTTGGGATCGGCGGCAGTCGCCTCCTTGTGCCACTTCTCGAAATCGACCCCGTTGCAGATGTCGTGCGGGATCAGCTTGTCGTAGAAGCCGATGATCAGTTCATCGTCCACCAGCACATCGAGGCGGCGCGATTTGTGTTCCAGGTTCTCGATCTCGCGCACCAGCTTCTGGTTGTGCGCGAAGAACGGTGCGCGCGTCTCGAAGTCGCCACCGACCAGCGCATCGCGGATGAAGATCTCGCGCGCTTCGGCCGGGTTGATCTTGCCGTAATTGATGCGGCGCTGGCTGTACACCACCAGACCATAGAGCGTGGCGCGCTCGGAGGCGGTGACCTGGGCGGCACGCTTTTCCCAGCGCGGCTCGCCCCAGGATTTCTTGAGCAGATGGCCGCCGAGTTTTTCCAGCCACTCGGGCTGGATGTTGGCCACGCAGCGCGCGTACAGGCGCGCAGTGTCGACCAGCTCGGCCGCCATCACCCAGCGGCCGGGCTTCTTGGTCAGGTGCGCACCGGGCCAGATGTTGAACTTGATGCCGCGCGCGCCCAGGTATTGCGCATCGTCTTCGCTCTTGAAACCGACGTTGCCCAGCAAGCCGGTCAGCAAGGCCAGGTGCAGTTGATCGTAAGTGGCCGGTGCTTCGTTCAGACGCCAGCCCTGTTCCTTGACGATGGTCAGCAGCTGCGAATGGACATCGCGCCATTCACGCAGGCGCAGTTGCGAGAGGAAATTTTCGCGGCAATGTTCCTGCAACTGACGATTCGATTTCTTGTGCGCGATGGCCTCTTCGAACCACTTCCAGATCTTGAGATAGCTGGCAAATTCCGACTTCTCGTCGGCGAATTTCTTGTGCGCGTTGTCAGCCGCATTCTGCGCATCCATGGGCCGGTCACGCGGGTCCTGCACGGAGACCGCAGCGGCGATGATGAGCAATTCGGTCAGGCAGGCATTGTCGCGGCCGGCCAGGATCATGCGGCCCACGCGCGGATCCAGCGGCAGGCGGGCCAGCTGCTTGCCCAGCGCCGTCAGGCGGTTGACGCCGCCCTGCTCTTCCACCGCGCCCAGTTCCTGCAGCAGCTGGTAGCCGTCGGCAATGGCGCGGCCCAGCGGCGGCTCGATGAAGGGGAAGCTCTCCACATCCGTCAGATGCAGCGACTTCATGCGCAGGATGACCGAGGCCAGCGAAGAGCGCAGGATCTCGGGATCGGTGAACTTGGGGCGCTGCAGGAAATCCTGCTCGTCATACAGGCGGATGCACACACCCGCCGCCACCCGGCCGCAACGGCCGGCACGCTGGTTCGCGGCCGATTGCGCCACCGGTTCAATCTGCAACTGCTCGACCTTGTTGCGGTAGCTGTAACGCTTCACACGGGCCAGACCGGCATCGACCACATAGCGGATGCCCGGCACGGTCAGTGAAGTTTCGGCCACATTGGTCGCCAGCACGATGCGGCGGGCATTGCTGGTCTTGAAGACGCGCTCCTGCTCCTGGGCGGAGAGCCGCGCAAACAGCGGCAGGATCTCCACATGCGGCGGATGATGCTTGCGCAGCGCTTCGGCGGCGTCGCGAATCTCGCGCTCGCCCGGCAGGAACACCAGCACATCACCGGAACCGATACGCGCCAGTTCGTCCACGGCATCGACCACGGCATCCATCAGGTCGCGCTGTTCGCGGTCCTTCTGGGCCTGGCTGGCGCGGCCTTCGGCGCGCGCACGGGCCTGCGCCACTTCGGTGGAGACGCCGCTGCGGTCGGCATTGTCGATGGGGCGATAGCGGATCTCCACCGGATACAGGCGGCCCGAGACCTCGATCACCGGGGCCGGCACGAGCTCGCCCTTGACCTCGCGGCCGAAATGGCGGGCGAAGCGGTCGGCATCGATGGTGGCCGAAGTGATGATGATCTTCAGGTCGGGGCGCTTGGGCAGCAACTGCTTCAGGTAGCCCAGCAGGAAATCGATGTTGAGGCTGCGTTCATGCGCCTCGTCGATGATGATGGTGTCGTACTGGCGCAGCAGCGGATCGGTCTGCGTCTCGGCCAGCAGGATGCCGTCGGTCATCAGCTTGATCCACGCGCCCTTGGAGAGCGTGTCGTTGAAGCGGACCTTGTAGCCGACCAGCTCGCCCGGCGGGGAATTGAGTTCTTGGGCGATGCGCTTGGCGGTGGAAGAGGCAGCGATACGGCGCGGCTGGGTGTGGCCGATCAGGCCCTTTTCACCACGGCCCAGCTCCAGGCAGATCTTGGGCAGTTGGGTGGTCTTGCCGGAACCGGTCTCGCCGCTGACGATGATGACCTGATTGGCACGCAGGGCCTCGGCAATCTCGTGGCGGCGGCCGGAGACCGGCAGCTCTTCGGGGAAAGTGACCGGCGGCAGCGGATTGCGCACGGGCGGCGCGGCATGGACGGCAGGCTCGGCGGCGGTGCGACGCGGACCTCGCTGCTCGCGCGGGCCGCGCGGACGATCTTGTTGCGGGTTCTGCTGCGCCTGGCCGCCGGAGGGAGTGTTGGGTGCTTTGGTAACGGACATGAGGCCGACATTATACCTGCCACCGCCCGCCCGGTCAGGCTGCGTGCGGCTGGACGGCCGATGGTGCAGGTTTGGCAGGCGGCTTGCGGGCCGGTTGGCTCCGCTTTGCAACATCCGTGCAAGAAATCTGCCCCGATGCGGCCCGCAAGCCTACGGCCCGCCGCGACGCTGGTTATAATGCGCGTCATGGAAAAACAGACCGAATTCGTCAACTGGCTGCGTTCCGTCGCGCCCTATGTCCACGCCTTCCGCGGCAAGACCTTCGTGGTCGCCTTCCCGGGTGAGCTGGTCACGGCCGGCGGCTTGCAGGTGCTGGCCCAGGATCTCTCGCTGCTGCATGCGCTGGGCATCCGCGTGGTGGTGGTGCATGGCTCGCGTCCGCAGGTGGCCGAACAACTGGCCCTGCGCAATGTCGAGGCGCGCTTCCAGAACGGCCTGCGCGTGACCGACAGCGCCGCCCTCGAGTGCGCCAAGGAAGCCGCCGGCGAACTGCGCCTGGACATCGAGGCTGCCTTCAGCCAGGGCCTGCCCAATACCCCCATGGCGCATTCGGCCATCCGCGTGATCTCCGGCAACTTCGTCACGGCCCGCCCGATGGGCGTGATCGATGGCGTGGACCTGCAACTGACCGGCGTGGTGCGCAAGATCGCCGCCGACGTCATCCAGCCCATCATGAACGCGGGCGGCATCGTGCTGCTCTCGCCGCTGGGTTTCTCGCCCACCGGCGAAGCCTTCAACCTGACCATGGAAGACGTGGCCGTGTCGGCCGCCATCTCGCTGCGCGCCGAAAAACTGATCTTCCTCTCGGAAACCCCGCTGATGAAGGATGCCGGCGGCGCTGAAATCCGTGAGCTGTCCTCGCACCAGGCCGAGGCCGTGCTGTCAGCCGGCTTCCTGCCTTCGGATGCGGCGTTCTATCTGGCCAGCGTAGTCAAGGCCTGCAACGCCGGCGTCTCGCGCGCCCATATCGTGCCCTTCTCCACCGATGGCTCGGCCTTGCTGGAACTCTTCACCCACGATGGCGTGGGCACCATGGTCACCTACGAGAACCTGGAAAGCCTGCGCCAGGCCACCATCGAGGACGTCGGCGGCATCCTGAAGCTGATCGAACCGCTGGAAGCCGATGGCACCCTGGTCAAGCGCGGCCGCGAACTGATCGAGCGGGAAATCCATTACTTCTCCGTGATCGAACACGACAACGTCATCTTCGGCTGTGCTGCGCTGTATCCCTTCCCCAAGGAACGCATGGGCGAGATGGCCTGCCTCACCGTCAACCCGGAAGTGCAAGGCGAGGGCGACGGCGACCGTATCCTGAAGCACATCGAAACCCGTGCGCGCGAAGCCGGGCTGACCAAGCTCTTCGTGCTCACCACCCGTACCTCGCACTGGTTCTTGAAGCGCGGCTTCGTGCTGGCCGGTGTCAACGACCTGCCGCAAGATCGCCAGCAGATCTACAACTGGCAGCGCAAGTCGCAGGTATTGATCAAGAATTTGTATTAATCATTTTTCCGTCAGGACGTGAGCAGGCTCAACCGCTGACCCCCATCGCTGGCCCGCCCGTCCCAGGCATTTCAACTTAACGAACCAAGGAATCGACATGGCACGCATGGTCCATTGCATCAAACTCAACAAGGAAGCCGAAGGCCTGGACTTCCCGCCCTATCCGGGCGAGCTGGGCAAGCGCATTTATGAAAGTGTCTCCAAGGAAGCCTGGGCCGCCTGGCTCAAGCACCAGACCATGCTGGTCAACGAAAACCGCCTGATGCTGGCTGACGCCCGCGCCCGCAAGTATCTGGCCGCACAGATGGAGAAGCACTTCTTCGGCGAAGGCGCTGATGCCGCCGTCGGTTACGTGCCGCCGAGCGAATAAGCTGCCCTGATCGCTTGAGCAAGGCCGCAACGCCGCCCTGGTTCGCCACGGCGGCGTTTGTTTTGGCTGACGCATCGCGGCGGCCGGCTCGTCTACAATGCCGACTCCGAACCCTGATTCCCTACCGACTTCCCGCTGGAGCTCATCTTGTCCCTGCGTCATCTGCGCCTTGCCGTGCTTGCCGTCAGTCTCGGCTTTACTTTTGTTTCCCCCTGGGCCCACGCGGCCACGGCCAGCGCTGCACCGACGCTGCCAGCCGGCGTCACGCAAGGCCCCAGCGCCGAGGGCATCAGCGAATACCGCTTTGCCAATGGCTTCAAGCTGCTCCTGCTGCCGGACGATTCCAAGCCCACGGTCACCGTCAACATCACCTACCTGGTCGGCTCGCGCCACGAGAACTATGGCGAGACCGGCATGGCGCACCTGCTGGAACACCTGATGTTCAAGGGCTCGCCGCACAACCCGGCGATCCCGCAGGAATTCAGCAAGCGCGGCATGAACTTCAACGGCACCACCTGGCTGGACCGCACCAACTACTACGAGACTTTCGAGGCCGGCAAGGACAACCTGCAATGGGCGATTGCCATGGAAGCCGACCGCATGGTCAATTCCCGTATCGCGCGCAAGGATCTCGACAGCGAGATGACGGTCGTGCGCAACGAGTTTGAATCCGGCGAGACCTCGCCCTCGCGCGTGATGTTGAAGCGCATGCAGAGCGTGGCCTACGACTGGCACAGCTATGGCCGCAACACCATCGGCGCGCGCAGCGACATCGAGAACGTGCGCATCGAGAACCTGCAAGCCTTCTATCGCACCTACTACCAGCCCGACAACGCGGTGCTGCTCATTGCCGGCAAGTTCGATCCGGCGCAGGTGCTGCAGTGGGTCAGCCAGAGCTTCGGCCGCCTGCCCAAGCCCAAGCGCAAGCTGCCTGAATTCTGGACCGTGGAGCCGACCCAGGATGGCGAACGCCAGTTCGCCATCCGCCGCCGGGGCGACCTGCAGCTGGTGGCGCTGGGCTACAAGATGCCCTCCGCGCTGCATCCGGACGCCACCGCCCTCTCGTTTGCCAGCGACATCCTGACCGACACGCCCAATGGCCGCCTGCACAAGCTGCTGGTCGAGAAAGGACTGGCCACGCAGGTCTATGCGATGCCGCTGAGCGGTTACGCACCGGGACTGCAGATGATCGTGGCGCAGGTCAAGGCAGGCGCTGACATCGAACCGGTCAAGCAGGCCATGATCAGCGCCGTCGAATCCTTCAGCACCACCCCGCCGACCGCCGAGGAACTGGCGCGCCTGCGCCGCGAGAGCGCCAACAACTTCGAGACGCTGCAAAACAATCCGCAGCAGATGGCGGTGGCGATGTCCAATGCGATTGCACGCGGCGACTGGCGTCTGGTCTTCATCGAACGCGATCTGGAGCAGCGCCTGACCAGCGCTGACATCGCTGCGGCAGCTGGCCGATACTTCCGCCGCGACAACCGTACGGTCGGTCTCTACCTGCCGGAAGATCATCCGCAGCGTGCCGAGGTCCCGCCCGCACCGAGCGTGGACTCGCTGCTGGCGCAATACCAGCCGCGCCCGGCCATCGCCTCGGGCGAAGCTTTCGATCCGGCACCGGGCAACATTGAGCAGCGTACCACCCGCATTGCGCCGGGCCAGACGCCCCACACCGCACTGAAGCTGGCACTGCTGCCCAAGCAATCGCGTGGGCAGACGGTCTCGGTGAGCATGAACCTGGAATTTGGCGATGCCGGGAGCCTGTTCGGCCAGCGTGCGGTCGCCTCGCTGACGGCGGCCATGCTCATGCGCGGCACGCGCGATCTGGATCGCCGCCAACTGGCGGACGAATTCACGCGCCTGAAGATCAACGGCAACGTCTATCGCTTCCAGACCACGCGCGAGAATCTGGTCCCGGCGTTCGCGCTGGCGGGCGAAGTGCTGCGCCATCCGCGCATGGACCCTGCCGAATTTGCGCAGTTGAAGAATGAGACCGTGGCCGCGCTGGAAGCCACGCGCAAGGAGCCGGACGCGCGTGCCGGTGAAGCGCTACAACTGCATTTCAACCATTACCCGGACGGCGACTGGCGCGCCGCGCAAACGCTGGAACAGCGCATCGCTGCCGTGCAGGCGGTGACGCTGGAACAGGTGCAGGCCTTCCATCGCCGCTTCTACGGGGCCTCGCATGGTGAAGTCGCGGTAGTCGGAGACTTCGATGCGGAGGCTGCACGCAAGGCCATCGATGCAGCCTTCGGCGGCTGGACCAGTGCCGCCCCCTATGCGCGCGTGCTGCAGACCTGGGCCGACATCCCGCCCAAGCGCATCCTCATCGATACGCCGGACAAGGAAAACGGTGTCTACCTGGCCCGCCAGAACATCCGCCTGCGCGATGATGATCCCGACTATCCGGCCCTGGCCGTGGCCAATTACCTGCTCGGCGGCTCCAGCCTGAAGTCGCGCCTGGCGGATCGCATCCGCCAGAAGGATGGTTTGTCCTATGGCATCAACAGCGGCTTGCAGGTCGGTGCCATCAGCGATGCAGGCTACTTCAGCGTGCGCGCCATCGCTGCCCCGCAGAACCTGGACAAGGTCGATGCCGCCGTGCGCGAAGAAATCGCCCTGCTCATCAAGGATGGCTTCACCGAGGAGGAACTGCTGCGCGCCAAGTCCGGCATCCTGCAACAGCGCAACCAGCAGCGCGCCGGTGATGGTGGCATCGCCACCAGCTGGAGTGCGCTGATGAACCTGGACCGCAGCTTCCTGTGGCAACAGCAGCTGGACCTGAAGCTGGCCGACCTGACGCTGGCGCAATTGAATGCGGCCGTGCGCAAGTACATCGATCCGGCGCGCATGACCGTGGTGATTGCAAGGGATGAGGCCAAGGCCGGCCAGCCCTGACGCATCCGCTTGAAATCATCGAGATGAAAAAAATGCCCGTGTCCTGCGACACGGGCATTTTGGTTTGCGACCAAGAAAACGGAGGTTCTCAGAACTCCAGTTTCTTGACGCCTTCGGCCGTTCCCAACAGGCAGACATTGGCGCCCTGGCGCGCGAAGAGGCCATTGGTGACCACGCCGACGATGTTGTTGATCTTGTCTTCGATGTCGGCCGGATCGGTGATGGCCAGGCCCAGCACGTCGATGATGTAGCAGCCGTTGTCGGTGACCAGCGGCTTGCCGTCGCCATTCTTGTTCAGGCGCAGGCGCGGCTCGCCGCCCAGTGCGGCCAGCTTGCGGGCCACCACGGCGTGCGACATCGGGATCACTTCCACCGGCAACGGGAAAGTACCCAGCACATCAACCAGCTTGGAACCATCGGCGATGCAGACGAACTTCTGCGCCACGGAGGCCACGATCTTCTCGCGCGTGAGTGCAGCGCCGCCGCCCTTGATCATGGCGCCGCTGCCATTGATTTCATCGGCACCGTCGATATAGACCGGCATGGTCTCGACCTCGTTGAGATCGAACACGGTGATGCCATGCGAGCGCAGGCGCTCGGCAGTCGCTTCGGAGGACGCCACGGCGCCCTTGATGCGGTGCTTGATCTTGCCCAGTTCATCGATGAAGAAATTGGCCGTGGAGCCGGTGCCCACGCCGATGATTTCGCCGTCGACCACGTAGTCGATGGCGGCCTTGGCCACGGCTTGCTTGAGTTCGTCTTGAGTCATGATGGTTCAGTTCAACGTAAATAAAACCGGGAGCGTTCCCTTTTTGGCAACGCAAAAAATTCTCAGCTTGCGGGATCGGCAATGCTCAATGCACGTCGTCCGGCTGTTCATCCAGGGTCTCGAAGAGCGCGATCTGCAGGCGCGAATGCAGCTTGACCAGCTTGCTCCAGAGCAACCACAGCAGCCCGGCGGCCCCGGCCAGCACGAAGGCCAGCAGGTTCAGCGGCGGCAGGATACTGGCACTCAGCACGAAGATCAGCAGCATGATGCCCACGATGGACATGATGGGCAAGATCTCCGAGACGATCTTGCGCACGCCCGAAGTATACGCTCCCGCGAACTCGGGCTTGACACTGACCTCTGCCAGCAGCATCGACAGCGCCTGCAGCTTGCGATAGGTGGCGATCAGGAAGGGCAAGGAAATCACCAGCGCGCAACCCCAGATGATGGCCTTCTGCACCTCCGGATCGGGCGTCCACGCCGAGAGCTGACGCGAGAGGCCATCGACGAAGAAGGCCCCTGCAAGGAACACCGCAATCACCAGCGCCAGGTTCACCATCACCTGCATCAGGATACGGCGGATGATGCGCGTGAGTTCGGCGCGGTCGCCCGTTGGCTGCAGGCTTTCCAGCCAGCGCGAGTACATGCCCAGCAGGCCCGAGACCCGCGCCGGCACCAGCGTGACGGCCTTGGCCGAGAGCGGATCGGCGGCCTTGATGAGATAAGGGGTGAGCAGCGCCGTCACCGCCGAGACCGCCACCACGATGGGATACAGGAAATCGCTGGTGACCTTCAGACTCTGGCCAAGTGCGGCGATGATGAAGGAGAACTCGCCGATCTGCGCCAGGCCCATGCCCACGCGCATCGGCGTGCGGCCGCCCTGCCCGGCCACGAAGGTCCCCAGGCCGCAGCTGATGAGTTTGCCGAAGACCACGGCCAGCGTGATGATGGTGATCGGCATCCAGTACTTGACCAGCACGTTGGGATCGAACAGCAGGCCGATGGCCACGAAGAAGATGGCCGAGAACATGTCGCGGATCGGTTCCACCAGGCGCTCGATGCGGTGCAGCTGGCGCGATTCGGCCATGACCGCGCCAACCAGGAAGGCGCCCAGCGCCACGCTGTATTGCAGCTTCATCACCAGCAGGCAGAAGCCGAACAGCACGCCCAGCACGGCCACCAGCAGCATCTCGTTGCTCTTGAAGCGGGCGATGAAACTGAGCAGGCGCGGCACCGCGAGAATACCGACCACCAGCGAGACAGTCATGAACAGCACCAGCTTGCCCACCGTCGTGAAGACTTCGGTGGAATCCACCGAGCCGCTGGTGGCCACACCGGAGAGCAGCGCGATCATGCCGATGGCGAGGATGTCCTCGACGATCAGGATGCCGAAGATGATCTGCGCGAACTTCTCGTTCTTCATCCCGAGTTCATTCAAGGCCTTGACGATGATGGTCGTGGAGGAGACGGCCAGCATGGCGCCAAGGAAGATGGCGTCCATGCGCTTCCAGCCGAAGTAGAGGCCGATCTCGTAGCCGATCCAGATCATCAGCAGGATCTCGGCCGCTGCCGCGATGAAGGCGGTGGCACCGACCTTGGCCAGTTTCTTCAGGCTGAATTCCAGCCCCAGCGAGAACAGCAGGAAGATCACCCCGAGCTCGGACAGAATGTGCACGGTCTTCTCATCCTGGATCAGGTCATAGGGCGGCGTGTGCGGACCGATGATCACGCCGGCCACGATGTAGCCCAGCACCACCGGCTGCTTCAGCTTGTTGAAGACGACGGTGACAATGCCGGCAATGAGCATGATGATGGCCATGTCCTGGATGAATAACTCGACTTCGTGCATCGTGCGGGATTTCCTTTCTGTGTTCTGCAGCGTGCTGCAGGAGTGGCTGGATGGCTTCGCAGAACCTGCGGCACCGGGCAAGGCTGCGCCCTGCGGCATGGGCCGCGGACGGTGGATGATAGGGATTGCGGGTACTGCTGGCGGGCCGGCCACACGGGCCCGGCGCTGGGTGCTGATCTGTGTCCGCTCTTGTTGCTGATGACCACGGTACTGCTTCAGCGAAGACGCAGTGGCGGGAGGAGCTCTTCATCGCACACTGCGGGATGCCCCCGAAAATAACACAACTGACAACCGCACTGCAATGCAAAGTACGTGCCTGCCCTGCCGTGCGAACACTCCTGCACAACGGGATCGCCGGCCAGCAAAATGAAAAAGTTAGTAAATCCGGGGGCCGTCCGAGGGATGGACGCCCCGAAATCTAACAAACCGCAATGGATGAGCTTGGCCGCCAACCCCGCGCGGGCAGGCGGCAAGCGTTCAGCCGGGCACGCGCACCTGTACTTCGACCGCCTTTTCATCGAAGGCGATGCGGGTGGTGAACTTGGCCCGCTTCATCGGGAAGCGCGACTGGAAGTGGCGCACATTGCCCGAGCCCGAGATCACACGTCTGACGAACTGATAGTAGGCATCCATGTCGATGACGTGGACCGCCAGGAAGTAATCGTATTCGCCGGAGACGAAGTAGCACTGCATCACCTCGGCCTCCTTGGCCATGCGCTGCTCGAAGTCCTGCATGTGCTGGTCGGACTGGTTGTTCAGCGAGATCTCGAGGAAGGCCAGCATGCCGTAGCCGAGTGCGAAGGGATCGACCATGGCCACCTCGGCGCTGATGATGCCGGCCTCGCGCAGTTCGCGGATGCGGCGCAGGCAGGTCGGTTGCGAGATGTGCAGTTTTTCAGCCAGAACGCGTGTGGAGATCTGGTTGTCCTTCTGCAGCATGTTGAGCAGTTTGCGATCCACCTTGTCGAGGGTGTGAAGTTTGGCAGCCATGGGACAGAGTCGAGGATGATGGTTCAGGCCGGCCACTCAAAAATTGCTTGGCTTGGCCGATTCTTATGTTGTACCGTCGCATTATTCAGAAAGTCGGGGACGAAAGCAAAGCAGCACGCCTGGTCACCGCAACAAGGATCTGAATAACTGTGTTGTGAGACAAAACATTAAAAGTGGTCAATCCAATCTACAGAGGAGTGTTATGAAATTCAAGAGCGCCATTATTCCATTAACTGCCGCCATCGGTCTGGCATTCGCAGGCGCCGCGCATGCCCAGGAAGTCGTCAAGATCGCCCACGTGGGCCCGCTCTCCGGTCCCAACGCCCACATGGGCAAGGACAACGAGAACGGCGCGCGCATGGCCGTCGAAGAACTGAACGCCAAGGGTTTCACCATTGGCGGCAAGAAGGTCAAGTTCGAACTGCTGGGTGAAGACGATGCTTCCGATCCCAAGCAAGCCACTGCGGTCGCCACCAAGCTGGTTGACCAGAAGGTCGCCGCCGTGATCGGCCACCTGAACTCCGGCACCACCATTCCGGCCTCCAAGATCTACAGCGATGCCGGCATCCCGCAAGTGTCCCCCTCGGCCACCAATCCGAAGTATACCCAGCAAGGCTTCAAGACCACCTTCCGCGTGGTCGCCAACGATGCGCAGCTGGGCGCCGCACTGGGCAAGTATGCCGTGCAGAAGCTGGGCACCAAGCAGATCGCCGTGATCGATGACCGTACCGCCTATGGCCAGGGCGTGGCAGAAGAATTCGCCAAGGGCGCCAAGGCGGCCGGCGGTACCATCGTCGGCACCCAGTTCACCAATGACAAGGCGACCGACTTCAACGCCATCCTGACCTCGCTCAAGGGCAAGAAGCCGGATGTGATCTTCTTCGGCGGCATGGACGCCGTGGGCGGCCCGATGCTGCGCCAGATGAAGCAGCTGGGCATCGGCGCCAAGTTCATGGGCGGCGACGGCATCTGTACCGGCTCCCTGCCGGGCCTGGCCGGTGATGGCCTGGGCGAAGACCAGGTGATCTGTGCCGAAGCCGGTGGCGTGGATGCTTCCGGCAAGAAGGGCATGGATGACTTCCGCGCAGCCTACAAGAAGAAGTTCGGCATCGACGTGGTCTACAACGCAGCCTATGCCTACGATGCCACCATGACCGTGGCGGACGCCATGGCCAAGGCCGGCTCGGCCGATCCCAAGAAGTACCTGCCCGAACTGGCCAAGATCAGCCACAAGGGTGTGACCGGTGTGATCGCCTTCGATGCCAAGGGCGATGTCAAGGATGGTTCGCTGACCCTGTATACCTACAAGGGTGGACAGCGTACCGTGCTGGCGGTGACCAAGTAAGGTCGGTCGCCCTGCCCTGCGGGCTGGCTTGCGGGCTGGACTTCCCGGCATGAAACAAAGCAGCGCCCCCGATGTTTGTCGGGGGCGTTGTCGTTTGGCGGCCTGCTCAAGCATATTTTTTTAATTGTTTACGCTTTACGCCGTTTACTTAGTTTTTGAACAGGGCATTGCGGGCAGTTTTTTAGTTTTTGCGTGACGTTGCCATTTCCATTTATCGGGAAAGCGCCTTTTCCAGTGCAGCCTTGTTCATCGACGAACGCCCCTTGATACCGCGCGCTGCCGCTTCCGCATACAACTGCTTGAAAGTGCGGCCGCCAGATCCGGCATGAGAGCGCAGGCCGCCCCGTCGAGAGGGCGATAAATCTTGGGTGGACGTCTTGCTGGCCGTCCTGGATTCACCTTGCCGGGCGCGTTCCTTGTTGACGGTACGCGCGGCGATTTCCTCAGCGCGTCGAGTGCCCGCGCCTCGCTCTACGGCAGCGGACTTGATGTGTTCATACTGGCGTTCACGTTTCTTGCTCCACGCGGTCTGCGGCATGATGGCCTCCTGAGCGGTTGCGCCAGCCGGTGACATTCTGCACGGACTGGCTAGGGATACGATCAGTGCTGATGGGTCGATGTTGCGCTCGCCGATGGCGCCCTTGCATCCCGCTTCGTCTGAAAACGCTGTAAGACTGATGGAGGTTCCGGTCAACTTCCTGCTTGCCGAGGCCCGCAGCGCGCGGCCGTAGCCGATATTGATTCCCTGTAGCAACAAGCAACGATGATCCGTAGCGACAACCTTTATGCGGCTCATCAGTCCAATCGCTCATCACAAAACGGACGGGAGGAATCAATGAAACAGATCACGGCGGTCTTTGGTGTAGTGCATGCGGTGATCGCGCTGTTGTTTGCGCTGGGTGCCCTGGCGTTGATCGCCATTGCGGCGAGCATGGGTTACGAGGCGGTCAGCGAAGGCCTGGGGCTGCCGCAGGCCCAGGCGCTGATCGAGGCCATCGGCATCCTGGCGGCTGCGGTGGTGGCATTCCAGATTGCCGAGACCATTACGGAGGAAGAGGTGGTGCGCGACGCCAACATCAGCGCACCGACGCGGGTGCGGCGCTTCCTGTCACGGTTTTTCGTGGTGGTGATCGTGGCGCTGGCTATCGAGGGACTGGTGATGACCTTCCGTGCCGCGCATGAGGAAGCGGCGGACATGATCTATGCTGCCGCCCTGCTGGTCGGGACGGGTGTCTTGCTGGCGGCGTGGGGGTGTTTCATTTATTGCAACCGCTCGGCTGAGGAATTGGAGCCGGATGCCATGGAAGAGGCCAAGGAAGAGGACAAGAAAATTGATGGCTGAGCGCTATGTTGTGGGACTAGCGCAGGCTTGGCGGGCCTGCACGAGGGGGCAGAAAGCTGAAAATTTCTGGGCGGGGTGTGGAAGAAGCGGAAAGAACCCGTTATAATCGCGGACTTTTGCTGATGTAGCTCAGTTGGTAGAGCAACTGATTCGTAATCAGTAGGTCGACGGTTCGATTCCGCCCATCAGCACCAGAATAGAAACGGCTCACAGCGATGTGAGCCGTTTTTTTTGCTCCACGAATCCTTCCGCCTCCTCATCGCAGACAACGTATTGCCGATCCTTTCAGGGCGGCTGATATCCTGTCCACACATGGCACCTGTACCATGAAGGCCCTACGAGGGCGCCCTAGTGATATGGTTAGCTGGCCTAGGTTGAGGTATTACGACAACTTCACCCGCTGTTTCTGAATAACAAATCCTGCCCCTTCTCCCCTCTACTAATTGATGCTTTCTGCCGCGATAGAGTCGCGCAAAAGAAAAGAGCCCGCATAAGCGGGCTCTTTTAGTTACAACAATTTCTCGATTCAAGCATGCGCAACCTCCTCGGAGTCAGACTCCGCCGCAATCGTACGGAGCGCTGCACGCGCTAAAAATCCGCTACGAGATTCATGGCGTGCTTCTACATAGTCGTCGATTTTATTTAGAACAAACCGAGGAACGCTAATATTAATTCTCTCGGGATTCCTGTCGACCTTACGATCGTCAATTTCAATAAAAATAAAACGTGCCCCTTCGAATTCCTGGGTTACCGCGTCCAAATTGATAGGGGTAATATTTACTTCAAAACCGGCTTCCAGCGTCGCATCAAGATGCATTTCAATTGCTTCGCGTGCATTTTTTACGGCTTCTTCTACCGTTTCTCCCCAGGAAAAGCATCCTTCAATTGCAGGTACTGTCACGCCGAAAACGCTGTTTTCGTCCTTTTGGACGGCTAACATGATTTCCATATGGCTCTCCGTGTAGGCGTAGCCAGAACTTTGTAGTTCTTCCCTTGGCTAAATGACCTATTTCTCTCGTCAGTGAAAATAATTATATGAACTAAGATTTAAAAATAGTGGGTGGTGTATTCAATATACGAATCAAAAATGAAAATTAAAGAATTGAGTAATATACAACTGTACATCGGGAAAAAAGCCGGACTCACTTGAGCCCGGCCGATTTCAAGATGCTGTTAACAGTGCCGATAGGGAGGTCCTTCTTGGGATGAGGGACCGTTACGACTCGCTGCTTTACCGGATGTTTATATTGGCGATGGCTGCCTTTGGTGCGCATTAACTCCCAACCATCCTCCTCCAGCATCTGTATCAACTTTGTGGAATTCATGAAGTTGTCTCCAGATGATGTTGTGTGTAATAGTACACACACGATGCGGGGAGCGCAACTTCCATGTGTATTAGTGTGTATATTTTGCGATAGGTTCACACGTTTCCCGGATGCGCATAAATAGTTTCTAAATTACAACTAATTCCGAATGGTAGATAACGGACAAATCCAGCCCTATGGGGACGCCTGCCCGGGCGCCGCTTTGCGCTTCCCGGTCGAGAACGTGGATGAGCTCTACCGTGAACTGAAAAGCCGTCCATATATGGGATATTTCCCGGAGGTGCATGCAACTCCGGGGGGAGCAGCCGTGATATGTCGATACTGGACTCATTTGGCAATCGAATAGTTTTTACTACTGATGTAGAGAGCAGCTGACAGCAGATATCGGCCGAAGGCGGTCGAGCGGCTAATCGTTCGAGAGAGGATGCTAATGTCAACGAGTAAATACCAGCCGGCGCCAGGCCACAGAGCGGTTTATCTTAATGGCCACCTTGTCGGAGAGGTGCGAGAAGGGCTCGACCATAAGGAGGATGTTGAGCTTGGCCGCCAATTGCTGATCGAAAAGGGGCTTTACAAGAAAGTTTCACTCGAGCGGGCAATGTTTAACCAAGCTACGGCGTTTGCGGCCACTTCTTCCATGCTTTACTACCAAAAGCTTGCGCACCTACCCCGCGACGGGCAGGCAATCACCCCATGGGTGGTGAATACAGCCTTTTCCATTGAAGTGTATCTAAAAACAGTGGGATGCTTGTTTGGGATAAATACCCGTGGACATAAATTGCTCCGGATTTTTGAGCAGTTGCCTGATGCTGCCAAGCGTCTGATATTGCGAGCAGTAGAGCCCGCTGCTAAATCCTGGAAGGTTAAAGAAAAGGTCGACGTAGTCCGAACATTAAGCGGCCTCAATGATGCTTTTGTTCAATGGCGCTACCACTATGAAGTTAGCGAGTTAAATGAGATATATATCGTGCCAGCCATTGTGCTGGCAGGCGCCTTGCACAACGTCTGTCAGGAAGTGCTAGATGGTAGGGAATGATGCTGGCCGCCTACGGCAAGCAAGGGGCCTTCCAACTATTTTCAGTTGATTCTGAAAGGTAGATAACGTACAAATCCCGCCCCCTTGTCCGTCAACTACTCAGCATAATTTGCTGGCTGTTTACAACTATGAACAAAATATCCGAAGCTGATTTCAAAGCTTTATCTCCAGACGCGCTAGCTAAAAGAATTGACGCCTTCATATTTTCGTATGTGAAGGCGACTCCTATGGGAGCATCGGCTCCACCGATGGTGCTGTCTGGAATTATCGGAGTCACGGCGAGTGACCTTCTTAAGACGCAAGTGGTTTCTGCACTGGATGAGGCGGTGAAATGGAACGCTCTTACATTGTTTTTTCGAGCACGCATGCAAGAATTTATCGCTGATGCATTTATCTTCTCTGGAGCATTCACGGCTCCTCAAGCATTGCCATTGAAATTAGCCTATATAGCGCAAGGACGCCAAGGGCAGGTGATTGCAGCCCGAATTGCATTTGAATGTCTGATGGAGTTTGTGACGGTAGTCGTCACAGGAGAAGTCATGCATGCAAAGCGTTCAAAGCTAGGAAAATTTAGAAAGTGGCTGTGTGTCAGGGGAAATATTTTTGGCTGGCTTCTTTTCTCGTTGCCCTACGTCATAAAATTTGATCGCAGCCATAGAACTCCTGAAATACATGGGACATCGTTTGTGACTATCGATGCGCTTCGGGGGGAGGACATGCCAACGATGGACGGTGAATTTAATCTCATTAATATGCAGAGGAATATATGGGGTGCCATCCGTGCGACTCTAGACGGACAAAATGGAAGGAGCTTCGCCAGTTATCCAGAGGACATAGCCTTGATCAAAGCGAATATTGATAACTGGAACAAGCTAGATTTGGATGATTTTTGGCAAGTGCATTGGAGCCATCTTCACTGATAGCTCGAATAGACGATTCGTTGCCCATATAGGCAGAGCCCAGAATCCGCAACCGGTCAGAAGCGAACCTTCTTCACTCGACTTGCTCTTGAGCAACAATCCTGTTTTTCAACTTATTCTGAAGGGTAGATAACGGACAAATCCTGCCCACGATTTCGAGATACAGTCCCGGCTTTCTTGCTGGGGAATATTTTTCCCAAACGAGTGCGAAACCGCGAATTGGCGCAATGTATGCGTAGCCAGTGGCCCGCGTCGGATGAGGCTTTGCGGCGGGCCGACAACATGCGCTTCTGACTTAAAATCAATTCAATTTATCGCTGCAGAGAGACATTGATGAATCAATTTTTCGTGATTTCAGGGTGTTCGGGCGGAGGTAAATCAACTTTGCTTGCCGAACTGAAGTGGCGTGGATTCGCAGTAGTCGAGGAGCCGGGCCGCAGAGTGGTTGCCGCAGAGATGGGGAGCGGTGGAATGGCACTGCCATGGATTGACATGGTCGCCTTCGTGCATAGGGTCATTCGTCTGGCACTCGATGATTTGAACGCGGCGCAAGCATTGCTTGGGCCTGTATTTTTTGACAGAGGGCTCGTCGACGCTCTAAGCGCGTTAGCGTCCTTGACCAAGGAAAAACCAGACGAGATCTGGGTGAATAACGCTTGTACTTATCACCGCTGCGCTTTCATGATCCCACCTTGGCCTGAAATCTACGTGCAGGACAGCGAACGGCGGCATGACTTCAAGCAGGCGCTGTCAGAGTATAACCGGCTCATCGGGGCGTATCCGGCTTATGGCTACGATCTTCGGACTGTACCTAAACTGCCAGTCTCTCAACGGGCGGATTTCATCCTTGACCAGTTAAATGGATTGAGCCAGTGAAGAAAATTGGTCAGGAGAGGTCTGCTTCTGGCCGATAGCGGTCATCTTGTCCCCAAGAAACCATGAGGATAGCCGGATGTGGAAACTTCCACGCAGTTCTAGCAAATCATGCGAAAGGGTTAGATGGGCGGTGCGCACGATTTGTCCGTTATCCACCCTTAACAATCAGTTGACGAATAGCTAAAAAGCCCGAGGCACTGACCGATATCGTGCTGGGTTTTCGCATATTTCGAGGTCCTTCCTCGGCATGTCCATCGCTGGTCTTACAACGCGGCGGCGGTTTCGGCCACCAGCTTGCGCAACCACCCGTGCGCGGGATCATCCCGGTAGCGCACATGCCATGCCATATGCAGCGGGAAACTGCCCAGATCCACAGGCGTGGAAAGCACCTTGAGCCGGCGATCCTGCACCAGGCGCTGGCAGATCAGCCGGGGCAAGGTGGCGCAGTAATCGGTGGCGGCAATGATTTCCGGAATCGATGCAAAGTGCGTGACCGACGCCACCACTTCCCGCTTGAGCCCCTGCCTCTGCAGGGCCTGGAACACGCCCGTGCGCAGGCGTCCCGACGG
>NZ_DBIC01000272.1:0-22569 GCF_002296545.1 Herbaspirillum sp. UBA812
CATACCAGTGCGGCTCCGGCAGACGGAACAGGCCGGGCGGGACAGCCCCGGGAGCTGCGTAAATCATTTACACTTCTGCCCGCAACACCCAGCCCCTCCTGGTGCGGCAAGTGTGCAGCCATTGCGCGGCGGCGTCGCGTCAACGGCTCGTTGACATGAATAGATCCGGTTGAATCGAAAAACAGATGCGCGAATACGGTGCAGCGTTTATCCTCGCCGCACCCCTTCATGAGGCCCCTCGAGGAGCGAACCCATGGCGCGTCCGCCCGAACTGAAGCTGCAGCAACTGCAATATCTGATCGCCATCGCCGAGCATGGCGGCCTGCGTTCGGCTGCACAGACCCTCAACGTGACCGCCGCCGCTGTCAGCAAGGGCTTGCAGGAGTTGGAGAATACCGCCGGCACCCGCTTGCTGGAACGCCAGGCACAGGGGCTGCAACTCACGGCTGCGGGCCGCAAGCTGCTCACTCGAGCCCGGCTGATCCAGTGTGAAGTCGAACAGGCCATGCAGGAACTGGGCGCTGCGCGGGCCAGCAATCGCATCCGTTTCACCGTCGGTGTCACGCCGTGGATTTCGATGACCCTGCTCACCCCCACGCTGCTGCGCTTTGCCGAACTGCGGCCGGATGTGAGCCTGCGCCTGTCCGATGTCTTCGGTTCCGACTATGCTGCCCTGCGCGAGGGCAGCATGGACCTGGCCATCGGCCTGGCACCGCCCGATGAGGGCAGCGCTGAACTGGCGGCGCGGCCGCTGTTTTCCTACGAACACGCGATCGCCTGCCGCCGTGGCCATCCGCTGCAGCAGGCCCGCCATCTGGAGCAACTGGCCGGACAATCATGGTTGGTCAGCCACGAGATCGGCCAGTACCAACCGCCCCTGCGCGATTTCTTCCAGACACACTATGGCGACGGTGCGCTGCCTGGCGGCGGCCAAGTGCATCAGTACCGTTCCCTACACATGATGGAACTGATCTGCAACAGCGACCTGCTCACCGTGGTCCCCTGGCCGGTGATCGAAGCCAGCCGCCAGCACTACCCGCTGGAAGCGCTCACGCTCAAGGAGCGGCTGCCGGCCAGCATCACCTGCTACGTCACGCGCAAGAACGCGCCCATCCATGGCTGCGTGAGCGATTTCGTCGGGGCCATGATGCATGTGCTCACCGACGAGGCCACCCGCAGCCGCTTCCTGCATCCGCGGGTGTTGCGTTCGCTGGACGTGATCGCACAACGCTAGCCGGCAGGCGCGCGCATCTGGTAGCCTAGGGCCTGCCCACCCCACCGCCGAGCACCCATGAACCTGCGTTTCGTCGAGGCCTTCCACTGGGCCGCCTCGCTCAAGAGCATCACCCGCGCCGCCGAAAAGCTCCACATCACGCAATCGACCATGTCCAGCCGCATCGCCTCGCTGGAAGAGGAACTGGGCGTGGTGCTGCTGGACCGCCGCGAGAAACAGTTTCGCCTCACCGTGGCCGGCCAGCGCTTCCAGCGCCTGGCGGTGAAGCTGCTCGACATGCAGCGCCAGATCCGCCAGGAGCTCGGCGGCAACAGCGCCGGCCCGCTGCTGCTGCGCATCGGCAGCATCGAATCGGTGGTGCACAGCTGGCTGCCGGCCTGGCTGCAGGAAATCCGCAGCCGCTATCCCGATTTCGCGCTGGAACTCACCGTGGAAACCTCGCCGGTACTGACCGAGCAGATCCGGCGCGGTGCCCAGGACCTGGTCTTCACCTCCACCGTGGGCAGCGACACGGCGGTGCGCTCGCGCCTGATGACGCCCATGGAAATGGTCTTCGTGGGCCATCGCGATCGCTTCGGCACGCGTTCCCACACCCTGGGCGAACTGGCCGCACACGACCTCATCACCTTCCAGCGTGGCTCGCAGCCGCACCAGGGATTGCTGCAGCTGTGCCAGGAATGGGGCGTGATCGAACCGCGCGTGCATGCCATCTCTTCCATCTCCGCCATGGTGCAGCTGGTGGAAGGCGGCTTCGGTGTGGCCACCCTGCCGCGCGCCTCGGTGCGCGAACTCACGCGCCGTCTTCCCTTGCGCATCCTGCGTTGCGAGGCCACGCTCCCGCCCTTGCAGATCCACGCCAGCTATCGCGAAGATCCCAGTTCCAGCCTGGCCGAACTGGTGCTCGATTCGGCATTGGAGCATGCACGCCGCACCCCAGGCAAAGGCCGCGCCACAGAAAAATGAGCCACTGGCACGGAAATCGCTACAGTGAAATTTCCGTTGTCCTCATCGAAAAAATCGATAACAAAAGATATAAATTTTTTGTTGGACGCTGTCCCGGCACGCTCCTAACATCGGCTCCATTCCAAGAAGGAGACCGCCATGCCAGAGACTGCCACCGCCTCGCCCGCCGTACCGATTCATCCCGCAACAGCCCCTGCGCTGTCGGCTTCCTCCAGCGCGCTAGACGTGCGGCTGGCTGCCCGCAGCGGCGCATTCACCGGCCACACCAGCGGGGTAGCCAGCGCCCACGTGCAGGTCAACCTGGCGATCCTGCCGGCGGCGCTGGCCGATGATTTTCTCGCCTTCTGCGAACGCAATCCCATTCCCTGTCCCTTGCTGGCCGTCTCCAAGCCGGGCTCGCCCGCCCTGCCCGCGCTGGGCCTGGACCTGGACGTACGCAGCGATGTGCCGCGCTATCACCTGTGGCGCTACGGTGAACGCGTGGCAGAAGTGAACGACCTGCGCGCGGTGTGGCGCGACGATCTGGTCACGTTCGCGCTGGGCTGTTCCTTCTCTTTCGAACATGCGCTGCTGGCCGCCGGCATTCCGCTGCGCCATGTCAGCGAAGGCCGCAACGTGGCCATGTACCGCACCAATATTCCGACGCAGCCGGTGGGCGTGTTCCAGGGACCGACGGTGGTGTCGATGCGGCCGCTCAAGGCCGCCGATGCCATCCGCGCCATCCAGATCACCGCACGCACGCCGCAGGTGCATGGCGCACCCATTCACATCGGCGACCCGGCCCTGATCGGCATTGCCGATATCCAACAGCCCGACTATGGCGAAGCGGTGGACATCCACGCCGATGAGCTGCCGGTGTTCTGGGCCTGCGGCGTCACGCCGCAAGCCGCCATCGTCGCCGCCCGGCCCGAATTCTGCATCACTCATGCACCCGGCTACATGCTGGTGACTGACAAGCTCAACAGCGAACTGCTGCTCGACGCACAGGCCTAGCGCCTGCTGCCGCTCTACCGTTTTTTCATCGATGGCCGCATGCTGCCTGCACGCGACCAGCGATGCCGCACGTCAGTGATTTACACATTCATTACGGGGATCAACATGTGGCTGCAAGAGACAACGACATCCGAGCGACGCACGCTCACGGCGACCTTCACCGGCTATGCGGTGGATGGTTTTGATTACATGATCTACACCTTCCTCATCCCCACGCTGCTGGCCGCGTGGAGCATGAGCAAGGCCGAAGCCGGCTACATCGCGACCGGTGCCCTGCTGACCTCGGCCATCGGCGGCTGGGCAGCAGGCGTGCTGGCCGACCGCTACGGGCGGGTGCGCGTGCTGCAATGGACGGTGCTGTGGTTTGCGCTCTTCACTTTCCTCTCGGGCTTCACGACGTCATTCGGCGAGCTGTTCTTTACCCGTGCGATGCAAGGCTTCGGCATGGGTGGCGAATGGGCCGTCGGCTCGGTGCTGATCGCCGAGACCATCTCGGCCCGCCATCGCGGCAAGGCCTCGGGCCTGGTGCAGAGCAGCTGGGCGGTGGGCTGGGCGGCTTCAGCGCTGGCGTTCTGGGGCGTCTACGCGGTGCTGCCGCCGGAGACGGCGTGGAAAGTGCTGTTCTGGATCGGCGTGCTGCCGGCCCTGCTGACGCTCTACATCCGCCGCGCCATCAGCGAACCGGAGGTCTTCCTGGCGACCCAGGCCCGGCTGCGCGAGAGCGGCCAGCGCGGCAACTTCCTGCGCATTTTCCATCGTGACCTGCTGCGCACGACGCTGCTGGCCAGCCTCCTGGCCACTGGCATGCAGGGTGCGTATTACTCGGTGACCACCTGGCTGCCCACCTTCCTGAAGACCGAACGCCACCTGTCGGTGCTGGGCACCAGTACCTATCTGCTGGTGTTGATCGGCGGGTCTTTCTGTGGCTACCTGACCTCGGCCTGGCTGTCGGACACCATCGGCCGCCGCCGCTGTTTCATGCTGTTTGCGGCCATGGGGATCGTGCTGGTGCTGAGCTATACGCAGCTGATCATTACCGATGCGTGGATGCTGGCGCTGGGCTTTGTGCTGGGATTTTTCCTGTCGGGGATTTTCTCGGGGATGGGGGCTTATCTGTCTGAACTGTTTCCCAGCGATGTGCGCGGTTCGGGACAAGGATTCTGCTACAACTTCGGGCGTGCGGTCGGGGCGATCTGTCCTGCGCTGGTCGGGTATCTCAGCAACAGCCTGCCGCTGGGGCAGACCATCGGGTGGATTGCGGCGGGGTGTTATGGGCTGGTGATCGTGGCTTGCCTGATCTTGCCGGAGACGAGGGGGAAGGAGCTGGAGGCGGTGGTGGCGGCGTCGTGATCCACCACCGTCCCGTTGAACAACGTAATTCTCACTTCACGCCGGATTCGTTTTCCATGCCGGCGTGAGCGTTCTCGACCAGCTCGCTCAGGTAAATGGCAAGCACGGAATCGGTCAGCCAGACACCGTTATCGGCGATATGGAACACGCTTCCCGCTGCGGCCATTTTCCTTGCATCGACCACAAGCACGACCGGCTTGCCATGCCGGCTGCCGACTTGCCTTGCCATCTCAGGACTGGCGGACAGATGCACATGCTGCCGGGATCCTGCATGCAGTCCGCTGGCGTAGATGGATTCCAGAAAGCGCGTCGCCGTACCGTGATACAGCACGTCCGGCGGCACGCTGGGTGGCAGTCCAAGCGCAATCTCGACGGAATGGCCTTGATTGGCGCGAATCCGTTGGCCATCGGGGCTCAGTGCAAAACGTTTCTTGTCGCTGCTCGCAACGATGGCTTCGACCAAGGGGCGGTCGAAGCTCAGGCCATTGGCGTGAGCGTTGGCCAATCGAATCAGTTCATCTACGTCTGCCCAGCCGGCGGGATCCAGTTGAAGGCAGATCTCTTCGGGCTTGTGGCGGAGTACCAGGCTCAGGAATTTGCTGGAGGTCTCCATTGATTTTCGGTTGCTGTTCATTTTCAATCATGTGTTGGTGATGTCTGCCTACTGCAATGGCGGGCATTCAGGACATAAGTGGCCACTGCTCCGTATCGCGATGGCTATTCAAACCTGCCGCAGCGAACCTGTCGGCCTGTTCGGAAACATTGACGCCGACCAGAGCCTCCACTCGGAGTGGTATCAATCAAGTCCTCCTCTGGCCGAAACGGTTTCTAGATGACTATTTTCTGAAATCGATCATCGTACGGCAACAGGTCATCATGCGGCTTGACGCACCTGATGAAGCAACGATTCGTCAGGAGCTCGATTCGCTCGTCGAGGGTCAGCTCCGGACAGGCTTCCAGGACCTCCTTCAATTCAGATCCTTTCGCGTGCAGATCGTATTTGCCATCGACGTTGAAGTACTGCATGTTACCGATGGCATAGTCTCGCCGAAAAGCCGTTCTCCATTGCGAGTTGCTTCCCCAGCCGTGGGACAGATCACGGTGAGGCCTCCCTTTTCGGCGATAGGCCCAATACAGAGTCGTGCTGCGCGCCAGATCAGGATCAAGAACCTTGGCGTTTGCTTCCAATTCAATTCCGCCGCGCAGGACAAGCAGATTGCCGAGCATCACGCACGGCCATCGGGAGGAGATGATTTCAGGGACAGGAGAAGCCTTGTCCGATAAACGTGCATCGACGATCTCATGATGGAACGGCGAAAAGGAAGCAGGCGTCAGCGATCTCAGGCCCAGAACCTTGATGAACTCCAGAAATTCATCCATGGAAATCTGCGGACCTTCCCAGCCCGCGTCTGGCCCCGGCTTCTGGAAACCCAGAATCAGAAGATCCAATACACGGCTCAGCGCATAAAGCTCCCACGACTCCTCCAAGCTCACCAAAGGAACAGGCGCACCTTCGCGGTGACCCAGGGAGCGCAACCACGTTTGCTGGTCTCCACTTGTCCTGAGCCAAGGCAATAGAAGCTCGGCATAGACGCTTTCGCCATCATGCGCCAACAGCGCATCATGCAAATCGCGGAAGGAGATCTGGTTCAACATTCAATTTCCCGGACAAGAGATTGTCTTCTTCGCGCCCGCCAGCAAGAGGACTTCCATCATTCAAGGCCGATTGTCCGAGGCAGTGCCCGAACAAAATCCGAGCGCTCTCCATATTGCGGGGCCAGCTCCGTGATCATTTCAACCAGGTCCATCCTGGTGGCTTCCGGCGCGCCGTGAAGTTGAGCAGCAAGGGCTTCCATCTGAGAAACGGCAACATCTTCATCGATCTGCGAATCTTCAGAGAATTCCAGAAAGATGAACATATCGATGATGGAACGTACAATGGCTTTGTCGAGCATATTCAATCTACGGGAAGATATGATAGTGGCCGATTGCGGACCGAGCTATTCGCTACTTTTGTGGATCATAGGCCAATGTCAGACTGTCCCAGTGCAGATCATGATCTTCAACAGAGGCAGACCAGTCGCATGAATTTAACAGGCGACGCAGTTCGGAGAGACAGCCGCACCAGTGCTGCACACCTATCCATGTCGCTTCGCCTGAATTGTCCGGAAGCTTGGTGCTACCAGAAAAGACGATAGCGCTTTTGAACATGCCTGGTCGCTGACCGTTGAGTTCGAACTGAAAGGATTCCCAGTTAAGGCCAACACCTGTCGACAGGAATTTTTCTATTTGGGAATCAACTGAATATCTTGCACAGATCAATTCTATTTCCTTGATCTCCGAGGGACTTAATGGCTTTTTTCTGCGGGCGGAGTAATAGATGGAAACTGACACTTTCTGGAGTCCTATAAATTGATTTCGCTCATTATGTCGGTTATTGGCTGGAAGCAGACAATCATTCCAAGAGCTGTTTCTCTTCTGATAGAGATGCCCGGTTTGTAACGCGCAAAGCGAGAGCCGCCCGGCAAAACTCATTTTTGAAGTTCCATTCGCACTGAGTAGTCATTCGTACCATGGTGAAACCAGTGCGCCAAAGAGAAACGCTGCCACCGAAACAGCGGCCAGCAAAGCTGGAGATATCTTTTCCGGTGAAACACGCAGTCTGGTCAAGAGAAAAGCCCTGACATTGAGAAGGACGGCTCCCGGCAATATGGCAATGGCCGGATACAGAATCACGCCCCACCCTACTTGGGCAGCTTCATTCAAAAACGCCAGCCCGAACACCACGAATAACGCCGGTGCAAAAGGCAATACGATGTCTGAAAGAAGCAAGGTCTCGTGTTTCCAGAGATATCGCCACGGTGCGATGAGTGCGGTCAAGATCGCCAGGAGTGCCACAGCGAGATGAATGTATATCAGCATCATTTATATATCTCTTCGAAATGGCTGTTTCTACCCGGATGCAGCCCTAACGCTCCAATACCTGAACGTCGGCCTTCTCTCCCGTATCAAACAACTGTGCGAATTCGATTACCTCAGCAAGGGACTCATCGATATGAGAAGTAGTCGTAATGAAATGAGGCTCAGCTGACCCTTGATCCAAGCCTATCCAGTCCAACGCCTCCTCCCATTTGTCGACATCAGCCCCCAAGACGCAAAAGAGCCTGACACCATCACTACAAAGCTGGCGAAGGAAATCCTCATCTCGCTCAGGAACATAGCCGGATCGGGATAGAAGAACAATTTTCTTGGAATAGGTCATCCTGGATTACCTCTTCTACTCCTGGCAGATTGCTGACATGGTACGCGGCACATCTGTATCGTCAACGACTTGGCTACCGCGCATTGAGATTCAGCAAAGTGCGATTCAGTCTTTCAAAATCAATAGGTAGAGGCACATCGGTGATGCAGTTTGGATTGCATCTGAAGTCGCGGTCATTCATCTGGAGCCAAACGCTAAACATGGCTGAATCCCTTTCCAGAACCTTTTCAACCTTGACAGCAATATCCTGCCAAAGCTTGGCATCGTGATTGTTAGAGCAAACGAATATCGAATGGTCCTCACCCTCTCGTCCCGAATAGTAGCTTACTGTCGCCCTGTCAGATTCCCATCTGATCGCCGTCTCATCCTTGATCCTGATTTTCAAGTCGGGCCCGATGACATCTTGAAGATCGGTTCGAATTTTGCCCGCCATGCGGGCGGGCACTGACGCCCTGAAGTTCATGCAAGTTGGCGTTTCTTCGATTCTGAACGCCGTGTAATAAAGCATCGCCCCTACTACCAAGGCCAGCAGGACAACGACAAGAAATGCACCAGCTCCCAGCTTGATGAATAGTTTTCGTGACAATGAGGTCATGGGCATCTTGCTCTTGCTTGTTTGATCGCTCTGAAACGAACGTTAATCTGCTTGTTCGACGCTCACTGCTGGCCAGTAGCAGACCTCAGGAATGGCATTTTTCTCTTCAGATATTTCAAGCGCTTTCAAAAGGCTCACTTCGATCGCATCCATCCAAAAAGCAGATAGCAAAAGCCATTGATGACGCCGATGATAATTGCACCGATTTCCAGCGCGACCAAAAACTGATTTACGCCAAAATAGAAATTTATAAAGTGCAGGATAAAGGCCACGACAGTCAAAAAGATGGCCAAGGAAAATTGAATTTTGAATCTCTTGGAATATTTTGACATGGTCAATCTGCCGTTTCTTTGCTACTGGACTCGTCTGTTCCTGCCCGGATGCAATCATTCGACTATCTTTTTAGACTCCTCGACAAGCCTATCCCAGCGAGAAAACAATCGGAACCCAACGTAGTCGTTCTTATATTTAAAGGTCCGCCGATAGTAGCAATCCCAGTAGCTAATCATTCTAGCTTTTGCCTTTGCATAGAACGCCGGGTTTTCTCTCAATATTTGGGCGTACATTCCAGCATCGAAGTGATCAACATTCTTTTCCATGTCGTAGAGAATTTCGATGACATATTCACTTGCCAACCAGATTACAAACGGAACGATCCACGGTTGGCTCTGATTGAAAAGATTTGCCAGCTGACGCTGTCGAATATAACCATCGTGGTGCCGCGTTAGTATGCATGTGTACAATGTGCCTGCTTCCACGGGAAGACTCTTGAACACTCGCTCGTCGAATTGCTGATAAATCCGGACAGGAAGTTCGAGATTTTCTCCCTCGATCTTTACTTCGATTAAAGGTCCACTTGAGAAAGTTATTGGGCGAGTTCTTTCCGCAAACAATGCCGCATATTCCCTCAAATGTGAGGGAAATGCCTTTGTTAACTGAGCGAGCGTATTTTGATCGATGGGCACGATATTTATTCTTCGATTCTTCTTATCAATATTGCTATCCGTCTTTGGCGGCGCTCCTGCCCGTTAGCCGACACACATGTTCAAACCACCACCCCAATCTCTTTGAATGCCACCCCTAATAAATAGCGCTCACATTGCCTCTTGAACTTCTCGGTAACAAAAACTGTTGCACGGTTGGAATCTCCCAAGGTGAAAATATCCGCAGAGAGATGTGCCCGCTCAATTACCAAGTGCTCTATCGCAAAAATCTCCCCAACACCGAAGCGATGTACCACTGAATCTGGCGAATAATTCGAAACACAACCGATGCAATTCATTAATTCCCATTGAACGCCATCAATTAGGACGGGCAAAAATTCCAGATCTGACAGCAGTTCAGTAAGGATGGCCTTCTTGGCACTGCCGTCGACTGCGATGAAACCTCTACAGTAAACGCAAAGCGCCGTGAACGCCCGCACATCACTTGCCGGTTCCAGATATAGATTGAGCTCGCGCCAATGATCCTTGAGTACTGCTCTATTTAGCCCCTGAGTCGCCGAGCGCCATTGCTCGAAATGTGCGGCAATAACACCCGGGGCACTTTCGGCAGGCCACAACGTATAAAGTTTTTCGCTCAACATACCTCCTGGAAGTGTCACCGTACAGATGTCGTATTTTTGAACGTAGCCTGGGTGCGCATCATCGAGAGTGAATCCCTCGAACAAACCATTTTCTTGAATATAGTCGCGGTAGCTGCCTGGTATCGATGGACGCATGATATCCAGCTCATCATTTTGAACGTCGGGTGACACTCTTGGCGCTTGGACATTGCTTATTCGCGAGGGTCAGCCACACTTGCCAAGCAGTTCCTCACTCAATACATCGCCAACCGACACGATCTTCAGCTGACCCGTGAAAGCGCGCAGTCCCCGGAAGAACTTGCCTATATCGCGTGTGGGCCTCTCGTACGCAGGTACGCGGACCGGTAGCGCATAGCCCTTCTCAACAAATGGCCCGAACAGGTCCGCCAGTTTGTCCGGTGCCACAACGCAAGTGTCCTTTGTTCGTGGACGAAACAGGGGCTTGGGAGCGAGGTCGTCCCTGACCACAATCACTGCGTCCGTCTGCGGCATGAGCGTTGGAATACCATCCCCCCACACTATTGCCGAGTGCAAGTGGCCATCAATGGTCGCAAAAATGATTGTGGGCACGAACAGCACCTCACCGAACTCCTCTTGCAATGCCGTCTTCGCGCGATTCCATCGCCAGGCCGCCTCGATCTTCGCTTCAGGACAGGCCAGAAACGGCCCCTTGTGCTGTGATGTGATTGCCTTGTAGCCGAACTCATTGCCGGCATTCCACCCGGCGAGGAACCCTTCCCGGGTGTACGGCCCCCGGTCCATGCCGTGCGTTTGCGGGTCTTCCACGTCGGGCTGAAAGTGCTCCACGAACGCGCGGACCTCAGGCTCGGCCTCCAGGCCGAAGATGTGTGGGCGGAAGTAGTTGAGGTTCAGTGACGCACCCATCAGCTGATTCGGGTCGTCATCACTCTCCTGAAATTCGAACAGGAAGTACACCCCCGTGTCCTGGCTCTGGTAAACGGCCGACCCATTGAGCTGGTAGTGCGGACGGCGGCGAAAATATTCCTCCACGGCACTTCGCTGTGTGGGCTGCGGGAAAGTGAAAAAGAGATCGTAGCTCATGGTCTGTCCAAGTTTGTCATCGGGTTCTCTTCATCGGCCTGCACGCCAGCCAGCCGCTCAATGTTCTGGCTGGCCACCGATTGCAGACTTTGCCGGTATTCTCGCCAGAAACGCGGTATTCCCGGCCGTCGATTATGGCAATCATTTCTGAACCGCCCTTCTGTAGAAGACACGGAAAATCAGATAGGCCAGGAAAATGACCACCATTAAAAATAGGCAGAACGGCCAGATGCTGAAGGTGCCAAGGACAAGCACACCAGGCTCTCCAACTATCCGGTAATGCTGTCCATCCCGCGGTTCAGGTAGGGAGAAAATTCCGAGAGATGAGTCCAGGACGAAGTAGCAAGCGTAACTTGCCACAATGGTAGAGACAAAATAGATCCAAGGACGTGAAAGCTTGCGCCAGAAAAGCACAGCTGCTACTGCTGCACAGAACAGAGGAAGCACCATTATCAACATGGTTTCCCATTCCAAGTAGTCCAGCAGCATCAATATTGCAAGGCCGATAGTCAATATGGCTAGCGCAGATCCGGACGCCAAGGATGGATTCTTCATGAAATCATTTGAATGAGGTACGGGTTGTCAATCCGCTGCGCTCCTGGCCGCTTGCGGACTTCGGCTATTTGATCCCGACGGTTCCCCAGCCATCGTAGTAACCATGATGGCTGGCGGCCAAGGCTGAAAGGTCGCGCGTTATCGCTTGCATTGCACCGATCTCCGGCGCCATTTTTCGCTTCGCATGCACCTCCCACAGGGTTCGCTTGGGGACCTTTCCAATACTGGCAATCTCGTAACCGCGAGCGCGAAGGTTGTCAGCTGCCGCCACTGCATCGCTCTCCTGGCCGAAGACAAGAAAGAAGTCGATGTCGTGCGTCTTGGTCAAATCTGCGCCGTTACGCTGCAGGCTCTCGATCACCCGGGCATCCTGTTGTTCAGCAATTGATGTCTGCGCTACCGCAGGAAAGCCCGTGAGCGATGCGCCTGCCAATAGCGAGCATAGAAGCAAATGAAACGGTTTCATCATGATTTTCCAATAGAACAGGTCGACGGCATCAGTTGTATCTCGGCTACTTCCAACGAATTTTATTATCGATTGCAGCGATACCAGGAAATGACCATGCATACGTCATGGCAAATTTTTAAAAGTGACAAGCTGCTTCTTCCGGTGAAAACGATCACACTCCCTCAACCGCCCAGCCGATCTCTGAACATTGCGGCTCTTCAGAACTGAAAACACTCAGGCAGCCGTTACCTGTTACCACCATCCATTCCCGACCATCAAGCTCCAAGCCTTGGAGCCTGCTTTCTTCCGACAGCCACCCGCCATCAGTCACCTCGATGAGATGAGTACCGAAGGGAAATCCTTCGGAATGAACATAGCGGTACAAGTGCGTTCCATCCAGAAAGCGAAAACCCGCTACCGGCGGTGGAAAGACTATTCTGAGACCACGGACAATATCCCCATCCATTGAACAAGCGACAGTGACGACGAGCTCGCCATGGGTGTCCGAGGCAAGTGATGAAATATCGGAATTTGATTGGACGCCGCTAGCCGGCAAACATGCACGTGCCGTGAAGTGTCTGGGTTTCATTCGAGTCGATTCCAAGGTCTGCAGAAATTCCTGACTGGGTTGATGTTCTTTGACTGTTCCTGGCCAGATGCGGACAAGAGTTCACCGGGTATCAGGGACAGGCAGTTTCTCCAGCGATTCCACCTGAACCGATTTGCATCGGAATGTTCCTTTCAAGCCCCAGGAGGATTCGATGCTTACGCTCGCTTCCAAGGTATCCGACATCGCGTCCACAGCGATATCCAGAGAATGAATGACGTTCTGGCCGTTGAAGTCAGACATGACGAGATCCTGTAGCTCCTTGAAGACAAGATGAACAAGAAGGTTCTTGTGCAGCCTCAAGTGATACTGCGCAGTTCCCAGTCCAATTTGCTCATGTCGTCGGACATGAATGCTGAGGCGGAGTGATGAGCCCCCTTCGGCCCCGATATCAGCTTCCCGCTGAAGAAGAACTGCAACGACTTCATCATCGTGAAAAGATGGCCATTCCCCTAGTTCAACAACTAGTTGCTCAGAGCCATCGATGAAATCAAGAATGTCTGTGTTTGCGTTCATGGTTTGGATACATGGCAGGTCTGGTGCTAGCCGACTGCGGGTTGCGTGTAGCCATTCACTGCGGGAATCATCGTAAGGAAAGCGGATAGCGTTATCCCAATGCGCATCATCTGGCCTTCACGAACGTCATGGCGACACAAAGTCATGGGTGATAATTATCACACCTGCGTCCGCAGGGCATCTTCATGTTGAACCAAACACTTGCGAATGCCATGGGGCATTGGCATCAGCGAACCAGGAAGAATTCGATTGATTGGCGAACTGAGCAAGCTCACTCAGTTCGCCCTGATAACGCAGATAAAGAGCCAGCAGCTCCTGAAGACTTGAAGCGGAGATCCTTTTGGAACGCAGGCGCATATGCAACTTCCTACCATAACCTTTCACCGACACTACCCCGGGGATAGATTGCAGCCACGTGAAAAATGCCGCCTCGTCCCCAGGAGAGAAGTAGCGCATAGGTGCCTGCCAGATAAGTGTGGCCATATCAAACTGATGGATAAAGGAACATGAACGGATAATACTGCCTGCTGAAACACATCCTGTTGAAGCAAATTCAAATTGACCGAAGACCAGCGAAATGCCGAGTCTGCATCTTGCAGAAATCAGAGCGGCTACTCCAATTGCCTGATCGTTTTACTGAAGGCTGGCAATCCCAGCAAACGGGCATGCTGATGGAAACTCTCCTCCGTCATGGGCCCTGTAACGCTGTCTTTTTCCATCTCCAGGAAAAAGTACTGCACGATTTTTCTATCGTTGTCTGGATGCCGTTTCGCGACGATATAGCGTTCATCCCAACCCACTGCGAATACCGTTTTCTGAATTCTCCCGACGCAGTTTCCTTCGGGCAGCTCGTAACACAGGTACATATCCTTCTGGCTGTCGATATGGGCCAACAGGTAGGGACCGACCAAGCGCTCATCTGACGGGCCACATCCAGCCAGCAGCAACATGAGCGCCATTAAAACAGAGATTTTCAGTCCCTTGCGATTGATGAACATGGTTGATCTACCGTCTCTTTCAAACTGGTCCTGCCTGTTCCTGGACGACCCCGTTCAGGAGGTGGCATTCGCTCGTATCGGCATCCACAGCTTCACAGGGCGCAGTTCACGCTTTGCCGCTGGCCAGATGTAGACCGAATACAAGTCGTCGGCGGGCTCCCATTCATTTTTAATCGTGTGCACCCCGCTGATCAGGTACATGAAACCATAAGACCCGGGCGCTATCTCCAGTCGAGAGGCATCCGGAAAGTACTCGGTGCAGCCGAGCACGACGATTTTTCCGGTGGGAGAGGCGAATGCACCTTCTACCACGTGGTCGAATTGGTCCGACTGGATCTCGGGAGGCTCATCGACAACATGGAGCTCAACCTGCACATCAACATTTCTCAGGGTTCCGAAAGACAGTGCTGTTTCGCCCGCGGCGACCATCATGCCAACGGGTGCATCGCGCCAAAGCTCACCGAAATCATCATTCGAATCTTCATCCTGGACGATGAACTGAAAATAGTCCGCAAAAATGCTCAATCGATATTTCGCCACGCTTCCCTCTTGATGTCTCGTTATTTTCGAACTGACACTCCGGGCGAAAATTGGGGAGAGGACATCCTCGATTGCATCCCAGCGCTTCACCCCCGTATATAAGCCCCCAATCCCGCCACCAACGCAGCAAAGGTCACGGCACAACGCGGACTCGCCCGCAAGTCCTCATGCATGGCAATCCAGGTTTCCATCTTGAGAGAGAATTTCCTCGGCAGCAGATGCACGAGTGCGTCATCCCTGTCCGCCAGCCCCACCTGGCAAATCCCGATGCCGAAGCCCGCGCGAATCGCCGCCAGTTGCGCCAGATCACTGTCGGCCCGGAATGCCAGGCCGGCGCGCGCGAGCCAGGGGAATTGCTCCAGTACCTTGCGGACAAAGGCGCTCTCCTGATCGAAACCAATCAGCGCATGGCCCGCCAGTGCATCAATCGAGTGCGGTACCCCATGTGCCGCCAGGTAACGCTGGTGCGCATGCAGTCCCACTTCGATGCTGCCCAGCCGCTTGGCGATCAGCGCATCCTGGACCGGCTTGAACATGCGCACGGCAATGTCCGCCTCCCGCTGCAACAAGTCATCAGCCCTGTTGGACATGACCAGCTCGATGCACAGCCCCGGATGCCGATGCTTGAGTTCGGCAAGGATCGGGGGCAGCACTTCCACGCTGATGACTTCACTGGCGGTCAGCCTGACCGTGCCGCGCACTTCCCTGCCGTGGCTGCTGGCGACCCGGCGCAGCGCTGCCGAGGTGGCCGCGATACCGGCCGCATACGGCTTCAGTTCCAGGGCCGCATCCGTAGGCGAAAAGCCATCAAAGGAGCGCACGAACAGTTTCAGCCCCAGCGCCGACTCCAGCTGTTCGATGTGACGGCCCACCGTCGGCTGCGTGAGCCCCATCTCGCGCCCGGCCGCTGACAGCGATCCCGTCTCCAGCACCTTGAGAAAACTGCGGTACCACTCCCAGTTCGGTTCGATGTCGGCCAGGGTATTCATTTATGTATAGAAGCTAGGCTAATTTATGCAATTTTCATTTATACCGCAATTTCGCATACTGAGCATGTTCGTACTCACAACCTCTTTCGGGAGAACCCCATGTCCAGGATTGCCCTCTTCGGTGCCGCCGGTGCCATCGGTCAAAGCATCGCCTCTGCCATCAGCGCGCAAGGGCTGCCCTATCGCGTAGTCGGCCGCAATGAAGCCAGTTTGCGCAAGGCCTTCGGGGCCGACCCGCTGGCCGAAATCGTCAGCTGGAACCCCGACTCGCCGGCGTCCGTGGAAGCCGCTGCACAGGGGATCGACACGCTGATCTATCTGGTCGGCGTCAACTACACGCAGTTCGAGCTGCATCCTGAACTGATGCGCAAGACGCTGGACGGCGCGATCAGCGCTGGCGTCAAGCAGGTTCTGCTGATCGGCACGGTGTATCCCTACGGTCTGCCGCAGACCTCACCGCTACGGGAAGACCACCCGCGCAATCCGCACACCTTCAAGGGCCGCATGCGCAAGGCACAGGAAGACCTGCTGATGCAGGCCGACAGCACAGGACGCATCCGCGCAGCGGTGCTGCGTCTGCCGGATTTCTACGGCCCCGGCGTCGAAGCCAGCTTCCTGCACGGTGCGATCAAGGCGGCGGCGCAGGGCGGCACGGCAGACATGATCGGGCCACTGGATCGTCCGCACGAGTTCGTCTTCGTGCCCGATGTCGGTCCGGTCGTGGCCAGGCTGATCAACGCGCCTGCGGCCTTCGGCAGGATCTGGCACCTGGCCGGTGCCGGGGTGACGTCGCAACAGGCACTGGTGGAAGAAATGGAAAGGCAGACCGGGCGCAAGCTGAAGAAGCGCGTGGCGGGAAAGACCATGCTGCGCATCATCGGATTGTTCAATCCGATGATGCGCGAACTGGTGGAGATGCACTATCTGCAGACGCAGCCGGTGATCATGGATGATTCGGCGCTTCAGCAATTGATCGGGCCGATCAGGAAGACATCCTATGCTGACGGTATCAGGATGGCACTGGCCAGCCAAGGCGGAACATCCGCTTGAGCAGGCGACGGGGCCGCACCGTCCTGACCGTCATGCGCCGCCAACTCAATGGCCTCAGCTTCAGCAGGGTCTCGCTGAAGATCTCTCCGCCCTCGGGATAATAATCATGACCGCAAGAATCAGTGATTCAGTCACGCATTTTGATACTCGTCTATCTCTGCTACGACTCTGGCATTTGAACGGACCGTGATCCCATTGCATATTTTTCGCCAACCTCAATCTGCCATGCAATGAACTCAGCAGCAATAAATCCATAGCGCTCCCGGAATGAAACGGTTTCACGCCACATAAGCTCGGCGTAGGTCTGCATCAAGGTCGAAGCAAGAACGAATTCTGATTGATCCAGATAGCGTTGAATGGCATTCAGCAGAACGGGGAAATCTGCATTCTCCTTCTTTCCACCGAAAGAGAGCGTGAGCTCCTTTCTGGCAAGCCAGACCGGATCCTCCGCCAACAAGGGCGGTATTGACTCCCTCCCGCAAAGCCAGCGCAAGGCCTTCAACGGTCGCGTACCAAAACTGGGAGGAGAAATGATCGCGTGCAGTGCGGTCACGATGGCATCCTCGATACGACCGGCTCGAACGTATTGGGCCCACAGCAAAGACAGGGCATCGGTATATTCCGGCAAGATGGTCGTGGCGCGCTCCAGAAGTACGATGGCGCCCTCAACCTGCTGCGCCTCTTTTGCAGCGACGAAGCAGGCGAAGGGAGAGTCGGGATCCTCCAGTACTGTCGGTGGCTCAGGGTATTCCTCAGTAGCGGACTGAACCACGCGCAGAAACGCAGCAAGAGAAGAACCGACCGGTTGTATCGTCCAGGAATCGTGCCAGGTCTCAACGACGATGGGTTCCAGTGATTCGCGCCCAATCGGCCAATACAGACCGAAGGTGTCACCGTTTCCCAATGCGTAGTCAGAGAAAGGGATGAAGCCCAACGGTGGGTAGGGCGTGCGATGGACCCAGTTGCTATCCAATGAAATCAAATTTAGCTGTTCTGGCCGGCGCATAGCAAGAGAGAGGCGTATTCGTGGTACTCCCGGCGCTTACCAACTCACCGAGCTTGACCATATTGAAATTAGAAGACTGTTTGCACCTACTGGAGCCGCATTCACCCCGATTATTCTTTCTTGGCGCAACGTGATGACAAGATCGATCGTTCCAAAACGTCGCTGACTTTTCGAATCGCTTCTGGCGTACAGCTTTCTGCAGTGGGCGTTGGCGAGATCTTTGCCGGCTGACGTGTGAAGCTTCGGTAAGCGAAGACAACCATGATGGCTACCGCAATGACTGCGATGGCCAGATTGGCACGTGGTTTCAAATCACGACTCCTCGTTCATACTTGAAAAAGGAGAATGATACCGTGCGCAATTTGCTTGCGCTCCTTCATATCAATTCAATTCCGGTTCACCGATCCCGCCCTTGAGCAAGCGCGAGCATTTCCGCCAGCATGTTGCGCAATGCCTCGGCCTCCACCGCAACCATGCCGGAAGCGGTCCGCCTCTCGCCTTGCCTGACATACCTGCCCACCATCTGATAACCCAGCGAATAACCCACCCATCGCGGCAACGCCCCCGTCCCGAAGAACCAGGCCCCGTGATCATGATCGTCGCGACTCCACATCTGCAGCGCCAGCGCGATGGTCTCGCTCATGCTCAGGATATCCAGCGTTTCCCAGGGCTCCGGATCCCCGCCCAGGAGCTCTTGCGCGAAGTGCCCCGCCAGTCCCTCCGACACCAGCGCCTCGCCCAGTGTCGCCCCGTATCCGGGACCATCCCAGCGCGCGGCATGATGCAATTCGTGGGCGAACATGCGTTCCAGCGAAGACTGTGCATTGGCCAGCAGCGCGGGATGACCGGGATCGATGGTGAGGTGGATGAGCCCGGGGCGCGGGGCATATCCCAGCAGCCCCTTCTCCGGCACCACCTGCTGTCCGGCCTGTATGACCACATCCAGCGGCTGCAAGGGCAACAGCTGCGCAGCCTTGGCATGCGTCTGCAGCAATGCATCGCTTATCCATGCGCGCAAGGGCGTCAGGCTTGCACGCGCATCGAGAAAATGCAGATGGAGCGTCATGCGTTCCTCATGGCGACAGGATCGAGAGCCGGTGCGAGCCGGGCCGCATCCAACTCATCATCCCGCAACCCTGTCCGTGCAATGATGGTCCCGGGTGCAAGCAAGGCCCCGGGCGCGATCACCGCATTGGCACCTACTCGGCAGCCATCGCCAAGTACGGCACCGAATTTGTTGACGCCCGTGCTGACCAGCTTGCCGTCGATGCGGACCCGCACCGTCTTGTCATCACGCTCGTTGCGATGATTGCAGACGATGCTGCCTGCTTCCAGATTGACATCCCGGCCGACGATGGTGTCCCCGACAAAATTGAAATGCGCCAGCCGTGCTTGTGCAAACAGGAAGGATGATTTCAGTTCGCAACCCGGTCCGATACTGCATCCCTCAGCGATCCAGCATCCGCCACGAAAGTAGGCATGCGCCCCGACGAACACGTTGGGCCCGACGATCAGCGGTCCCTTCAGCGTCACGCCCTTTTCAATCACCGCCGTGCGGTGTATGGCCACCTCGCCCTCGATTCTGAACTGCGATGCCTCGAGCGTCGGCAGCATCTGGCGGAGGATGGCCTCGCTTTGCGCAGTCAGCTGCCAGGGAGCAAGGCTAGCCCACGGCGCAAGCGCACTGTGTTCAATGGATGCGATGAAATGAGAAAGATGCGCGGTGGTCATGATGCTCCGGCTGATCGATCAATGAGAGACCCCATATCAAACAGAAAATGTTTCCTCAACCGCAGAGAACGACATTGAAGCACAGTTAGCCCGCCACCGTCGCGCCTATCCCCAGCGTCCTCTCAAAATGCCCCACCACCGCCCGCACCTTGGCCGAATGTTCACGGCTGCGCTGCCAGACGATATGCAGAGGCAAACCCTGCGTCACATGCGCAGGCAGGATAGCCACCAGGCTGCCCTCGCGCAAGGCCTGCTCCACCACCCAGGTTGCCAGCTGCGCAATGCCCAATCCCGCCTGCACCGCCGCCACCTGCGCCTCGGCCTGCCCAAGAATGATGCGTCCTTCCGCATGCTGCCGTACCACCGGCTGATCGCCGTCCTTGATGAGCCACGGACTGCTGCTGCCATCCGCACGCGCATACAGCACCGCATCATGTGCCTGCAATTCCTGCAGTGTGCGCGGCTCGCCACGGCGGGCAAGATAGGACGGCGCAGCGCAGAAAACCAGTTCTTCATGTCCGAGGCAGGTATAACCCAGCGTGGCCGGCCAGACGTCGCCGCCCCCGATGCGTACCACCACATCGAGCCCCTCTTCCACCAGATCGACGAAGCGATCCGTGAAGGACACCTGCGGCGTGACCTGCGGATGTTTCTCCGCAAAGGCCAGCAGCGAATCCATGCCGCGCAGGCGGCCAAAGGTGGCCGGCATGTCCACGCGCAGGCGTCCCGAGGGCGCAATCTCATCCGAGGCCAGCATGTCCTCGGCGCTCTTCAACTCATCCAGCACGCGCACGCAGACCTGATAAAACGCATCACCCGCATCGGTCAACTCAACGCGCCGCCGGCCCCGCTGCAACAGCGGGCGCTTCAACCGCTCCTCCAGCCGCGCCACGGCCTTGCCCACCGCTGAATTGGTGAGATGCAGGCGCTCCGCTGCCGCCGTGAAGCTCCCGGCTTCGACGACGGCGACAAAGGTCTCGAGACCTTTCAGCCTTTCCAGTGGCGACATTTTGCACTCCCGCAGATGGAATTTTTTTCCAGATAAGCGACGATTTTATATCCAACAGTGGATATTTATTCTCCCTTACCATCTCGGGTCAATTTCCGGACGGAGTCCCTCAGATGCCAGTTGCCCCCAGCGCCACCGCGCGCACCCGCACTCAGCCAGCGCAAGACACGCATGGCGGCAGTGCCTCGATCGCCATTCTCGCGGTGGCCGCTTTCGTCATCGTGACCACTGAATTCCTGATCGTTGGCCTGCTACCCGCACTGGCGCGCGATCTGCGCATCAGCGTGGCCAGTGCCGGCCAGCTGGTCACGCTCTTTGCCGTGGTGGTGATGCTGTGCGGTCCGCTGCTCACGGCCAGCCTGGCGCATCTGGAACGCAAGCGCCTCTTCATCATCATCCTGGTGATCTTCGCGCTTTCGAATGCACTGGCCGCACTGGCCTGGAACATCTGGATCCTGGCCGTCGCGCGCCTGGTGCCGGCGCTGGCACTGCCGGTGTTCTGGGGCACGGCCAGCGAGACGGCGGCACAGATCGCCGGACCGCAAAAAAGCGGACGCGCAGTGTCGACGGTCTATCTGGGCATCTCGGCGGCCATGCTGTTCGGCATTCCGCTGGGCACGCTGGTGTCGGAGGCCGTCGGCTGGCGTGCCGCCTTCGGCCTGCTGGCGCTGCTGTCGCTGCTGGTGGCAGTGTTGATTGCGGCTGTGGTGCCGCGCGTGCACAGCGCCCCCAGCGGTGGCATGGCGGCGCAGGCACGCATCCTGAAGAGCCCCTTCTTCCTGGCCAATGTGGCCCTGTCGGTGCTGGTCTTCACGGCCATGTTCACGGGCTATACCTATCTGGCCGAGATGCTGGAAAAGTCCGCCGGCATCGCCCCCGCCCACGTGGGCTGGTGGTTGATGGGCTTTGGCGCGGTCGGCCTGGTCGGCAATTGGCTCGGCGGGCTATGGGTGGATCAGAAGCCGCTCGCCACTACCGCCCTCTTCTGCGCCATCCTCGCGCTGGGCATGGCGGGCAGCATGCTGTTGAGCCAGGCGGGCTGGGCCTTTGCGCTGGCACTGGCGGTATGGGGCATCGCCAATACGGCGCTCTATCCGATCTGCCAGATCCGCGTGATGAAGGCTGCTTCGGGCGCGCAGGCGCTGGCCGGTACGCTCAATGTGTCGGCCGCCAATGGCGGGATCGCGCTCGGTGCTGCGGTGGGTGGCGCGGCGCTGTCGTCGTGGGGCGCGGGTCAGGTGGGCTATCTGGCGGCGGGGATTGCGATGCTGGCGGTGGCGATGGCTACCATCATGGCGAAACTCTCACCGCGCTGACAGCACGCCGCTGCGCTCAGCGCCTCAACCAAGAAGGCCGGCATCAAGCCGGCCTTCCTCATTCAAGACCCATCACTCAAGCCTCTTGCTGCCCCCGCGCCGCCTTGGCCACGAAACTGCAAACCGCCTCGGTCACTTGCACCGTGGTCGCCTTGCCGCCCAGGTCACCGGTATGCAACGCCGGATCGGCCGTGACCGCTTCAATGGCCTGCATCACCTGCGCCGCTGCATCGTGCTCGCCCAGGTGTTCCAGCAGCATCACCACCGACCAGAAGGTACCGACCGGATTGGCCAGGCCTTTGCCCATGATGTCGAAGGCCGACCCGTGGATGGGTTCGAACATGGACGGATAGCGGCGCTCCGGATCGATGTTGCCGGTGGGCGCAATGCCCAGGCTGCCCGCCAGCGCAGCGGCCAGGTCGGAGAGGATGTCGGCATGCAGGTTGGTGGCCACGATGGTGTCCAGCGTGGCGGGACGGTTGACCATGCGCGCGGTAGCGGCGTCGACCAGTTCCTTGTCCCACTTCACGTCCGGGAATTCCTTGGCAATCTGCACTGCGATCTCGTCCCACATCACCATCGCGTGGCGCTGGGCATTGCTCTTGGTGACCACTGTCAACAACTTGCGCGGACGCGACTGCGCCAGCTTGAAAGCGAAACGCATGATGCGCTCGACGCCGGCACGGGTCATCATCGAGACATCGGTGGCCGCTTCGATGGGATGGCCCTGGTGCACGCGGCCACCGACACCGGCGTATTC
>NZ_DBIC01000305.1:0-4463 GCF_002296545.1 Herbaspirillum sp. UBA812
ATGTGCTGGTGTGCGTGCACGGCGTCACCCGGGTCTCCGACGATTTCGACCGCATGGCCCGCGAGCTCTGCGATACCTATCGCGTGATCTGCCCCGATGTGGTCGGACGCGGCCGTTCCGGACGTCTGGCCAATCCGCAGTTCTACACGGTCCCGCAATACGTGAGCGACATGGTGACCCTGCTGGCACGCGCCGATGCCGAGATCGTCGACTGGTTCGGTACCTCCATGGGTGGCCTGATCGGCATGGGGCTGGCCTCGCTGCCGGGCAATCCCATCCGCCGCCTGGTACTCAACGACATCGGCCCTTCCATCAACGGTGCCGCCCTGGCGCGCATCGGCGACTACATCGGCCAGGACGTGCGCTTCGATACCTTCGAGGAGGCCTCCCAGTTCATCCGTACCATTTCCGTCAGTTTCGGTCAGCACAGCGATGAAGAATGGCACAAGCTGGCCAAGGATGTGCTGCGCCAGAATGAAGAGGGCAAGTGGGTGCGCCATTACGATCTGGGCCTGGCGGTCCCCTTCAAGCTGACTGCGCCGGAAGCGGCCAGCGCGGCCGAGCAGATGCTGTGGGCGGCCTATGATGCAATCCGCTGTCCGACCCTGGTGGTGCGCGGCGCCCAGTCCGACCTGCTGCTGCCGGAAGTGGCGCAGGAAATGACCCGTCGCGGCCCCAAGGCCAAGCTGGTGGAACTGCCCGACGTGGGGCACGCTCCCACCTTCATGCATGCCCCGCAGATCGAGGTGGCGCGCCAGTTCCTGCTGGGCTGAGCGGCCTGCGATCCGATTACGTTTTTCATCACCGGCGCGTCTTGCCGCCGGGTTTTACTAGGAAGGAAATTTCATGTCCGTACAACGTCTGCACGTCGGCAAGCGTCTCTCCGAAGTCGCCATTCACAACGGTACCGTCTACCTGGCCGGCCAGATCGCCGAAGACGCCACCCAGAACATCGAAGGCCAGACCCGCGAAGTGCTGGGCCACATCGACCGCCTGCTGGCTGAAGCCGGCAGTGACAAGACCAAGATCCTGTCGTGCCAGATTTTCCTGTCCGATGTGAAGGATTTCGCTGGCATGAACGCCGTCTGGGACGAGTGGGTCGCCCCCGGCAATGCGCCCCCGCGCGCCACCGTCGAAGCCAAGCTGGCCCGTCCCGAACTGCTGGTGGAAATCATCATCGTCGCTGCACAGAAGTAATTTATGGTTTCGGTTGCAAGTACCCAGGGCGAAGGCCTGGCGGCCATTACCGCCGGCCTCGGTCCTGACGATGTCGCACGGGTCGAGCAGGCGCTGGCCGAGCTCGAACCGCTGTATGCCGACAGGCAGATCCTGTCCGGGCAGAATGCACTGCAATTCGCGGTCTCGGTGGCCACCGTGCTGACCGCCCTCAATGTCGATGCCGCCACCCGCATCGCCGGCCTGGCCTTCGAAGCCCAGATGCTGCATCCCGAGCTGGAAGAAAAGCTGGAAGAACGCTTCGGCAAGGAAATCGCCGACCTGGTGGGCAATGTGCGCCAGCTGATGCGCTTTCACAGCCTTAGCTTCCAGCCCCAGAACCAGGAAGTCCTGCGCGGCAAGAACGCTGCCCAGCAGGCCGCCGCCCAAGTGGAAACCCTGCGCAAGATGCTGCTGGCCATGGCCACCGACATGCGCGCGGTGCTGGTGCGGCTGGCCTCGCGCGTGGCCACGCTGCGCTACTTCGCCGAGACCAAGCAGGAGAACGAAGCCAGCGCCCAGTATGCGCGCCAGACCTTCGATCTCTACGCGCCGCTGGCCAACCGGCTGGGCATCTGGCAACTGAAGTGGGAACTGGAAGACCTGTCCTTCCGTTTCCTGGAGCCGGTGACCTACAAGCGCATCGCCAAGATGCTGGAAGAAAAGCGGCTGGAGCGCGAAGCCTTCGTGGCCAACGCGATCACGCGCCTGCGCACCGAGATGGCAGCGCAGGATATCCGCGCCGAGGTCAGCGGCCGGCCCAAGCACATCTACAGCATCTGGAACAAGATGCGCGGCAAGTCCATCGATTTCTCCGAGCTCTACGATGTGCGAGCCTTCCGCGTCATCGTCGATGATGTGAAGACTTGTTATTCAGTGCTGGGCATCGTGCACAACATCTGGACGCCGATTCCCGAAGAGTTCGACGACTACATCTCGCGTCCCAAGCAGAACGGTTACCAGTCCCTGCACACGGTGGTCATGGCCGAAGATGGCCGGGCGCTGGAAGTGCAGATCCGTACCCACGAAATGCACCACTTCGCCGAATACGGTGTGGCGGCGCACTGGCGCTACAAGGAAAGCGGCGGTTCCAATTTCTCGGCGCAGAAATATGACGAGAAGATCGCCTGGCTGCGTCAGCTGCTGGCCTGGAAGAACGAAGTCACCGATGCCGTGGTGGACCAGGAAGAAGTGCGCCGCGATTGGGTGCAGAAGCTCAAGTCGGCCACGCTGGACGAGCGCATTTATGTACTGACACCGCAGGCGCGCGTGATCGAATTGCCCAGCGGTGCCACGCCGATCGACTTTGCCTATCACCTGCACAGCGATGTCGGCCACCGCTGCCGTGGGGCGCGGGTGGATGGCGTGATGGTGCCGCTGAACACCACGCTCAAGAATGGCCAGACGGTCGAGATCATCACGGCCAAGAGCGGTCCCGGTGTGGGGCCGTCGCGCGACTGGCTCAGTGCCGATTACACGGCCAGTTCGCGTACGCGCTCCAAGATCCGCGCCTGGTTCAATGCCATTGAGCAGCAGGAGACGCTTTCCGTCGGGCGCGGCCTGCTGGAAAAGACCTTGCAGCGCGAAGGCAAGACCGCCGTCAACCTCGAAGAGCTGGCCCAGAAGCTGGGCTTCGCCAAGGTCGATGACCTGTGCCTGGCGCTGGCCAAGGAAGAATTCAGCCTGCGGCACGTGGAGCAGGCGCTGCATCAGGGCGAGGAAAAGAAGCCCGAGATCGATGACGAAGCCCTCATCACGCGCAAAAGCCGTGCATCGAGCATCGTGCAGGGCGCCAAGTCGGGCGTGCTGGTGGTCGGTACCGATGGCCTGCTGACCCAGCTGGCGCGCTGCTGCAAGCCGGCGCCGCCGGATGTGATCGCCGGCTTTGTCACGCGTGGCAAGGGGGTGTCCATCCATCGGGTCAACTGCAAGAACTTCGCCGAGATGAGCTTGCATGCGCCGGAACGGGTGATCCAGACCACTTGGGGTGCACCGGCACGCGATACCGTGTATCCGGTCGACATCTTCGTGCTGGCCAGCGATCGCCAGGGTTTGCTGCGCGATATCTCCGATATCTTCCTGCGCGACAAGATCAACGTGATCGGTGTGAGCACGCAAAGCGTGAAGGGGCATGCGCGCATGGCCTTCACGGCCGAGATCGGCTCGACCGAGCAATTGCAGAAAGCGCTCACGGTGATTCGCGAGGTCAAGGGTGTGATCGAGGCCAAGCGGCAGTAATGCCCAGTTGTTTGGTAGTACAGGCGGGAGGGCAGGGAGGCTGGGTACTTGGCGAAATACGCTAACTATTTTTAATTTTTCATCATTTACCCCTTGGCAAATTTTGAAAAGCCTCCTATACTCTCGCTTCTTCGTTAGGCGCGTAGCTCAGCTGGTTAGAGCACTACCTTGACATGGTAGGGGTCGTTGGTTCGAGTCCAATCGTGCCTACCAATTCTTCTGGTTCCATTCGGAGCGGGTGAGTTGGGGCGAAGCAAACAAAAGGAGGCGCGTTCTCGGCTTCCTTTTTTGTTTTATCAAGTTCTTGCAGTCTTCGATAGGCGCGTAGCTCAGCTGGTTAGAGCACTACCTTGACATGGTAGGGGTCGTTGGTTCGAGTCCAATCGTGCCTACCAATTCGTTTGCTTCCTGATGGGGTAAAGGGGTTGGTTGAAGAAATATGCAGGAATCAACAAAAGGAAGCGCATTGGCGGCTTCCTTTTTGTTTTTCTGCCTCCCTTTTCTTCACTTCTTTCCACCTTTTCTGTGTTCTGACCGCAGCTGACGCTGATCTCGCTCCGGCTGCGCGCCTGGCTTTGCGAAGGGTCAATCGCAGGTGTAAAAAAGCGCATCGCATGAAGGAATGCGTCAGATGTTTCGCGGAAGCATCTAAAAATGCTTTACACTTGCGTCGAATTTTTTCGGCAACAACATCTCTAATCCTCATTTTCACGGTTCAGCGAATTTCCCTATGGCAGCAGATGATCAGTATTTCCTCGTGGTTGATGACTTTTCGACGATGCGTCGCATTGTCAGCGGCCTGCTGAAGGAGCTCGAATACACCAAGATGGTGGAGGCCGATGATGGCTCTTCCGCACTGAAGATTCTGGAGGCGGGTGCCTTGCCGGTGACCTTCGTGCTGACCGACTGGAACATGCCGGGCATGGATGGCCTGACGCTGCTCAAGAAGATCCGTGCAACGCCTTCTCTGGCGCACTTGCCGGTATTGATGATCACGGCCGAAGCCAAGA
>NZ_DBIC01000305.1:4763-9150 GCF_002296545.1 Herbaspirillum sp. UBA812
AAGCCAAGAAGGAAAACATCGTCATGGCGGCGCAGTCCGGCGCGGATGGCTATATCGTCAAGCCCTTTACGGCGGCCACCCTGAAGGAAAAGATCGAAAAGATCCTGGCGCGGCGCGCTACGATGGTCAGCGCGTAATCGGCGGCTGAATCCGGATTTGGGTGCAATTGGGCCCGAATGTAAAAACGGCGTCCTCGGATGCCGTTTTGCTTTTGGGGTCAAACTTCGCGTATGAGTTGGTGAAAGTGAAGGGGTTTGCTAATCATCGCTGTTTCCGGCAGGCCGTATCGACCTGCAAGGCCGTGGCGACGGCGGTTCCGGCGGTGCCATGCGGGAACGCTGCCGATGTTCGTGCAAAGTTTGCTATAATGCGCGGCCACGGTCTGATCTGCCCTTGTCGGCAGCGGCCTCCAGAATTCATCCCCTCATCTGTAAGAGCGAGAAAGGCAAACCGGTTATGACACCGCGAACTACCACCGAGGTTTTCACGCGACGCTAGTCGGGTTCTTTTTCGTCTTTTGAAAAAGCGCGGCTGGTCCGCGTTTTTTTTCGTCCTTCTTTTCGACATTACCCTCAACAGGCAAGGCAGCAAGGCTGCCGACATGGAGTGCACAATGGTTTCAGTTCGTCTTCCCGATGGTTCGCAACGCCAGTTCGACAACCCGGTCACCGTGGCGCAGGTCGCCGCCAACATCGGCACCGGCCTGGCCAAGGCGGCCCTGGCTGGCCGCGTCGATGGCAAGCTGGTCGATACCTCTTATCTGATCGACAAGGATGCCGACCTGGCCATCATCACCGACAAGGATCCGGACGGTCTGGAGGTGATTCGCCACTCCACCGCCCACTTGCTGGCTTATGCGGTCAAGGAGCTGTTTCCTGAGGCGCAAGTCACCATTGGTCCGGTCATCGACAACGGTTTCTATTACGACTTCTCGTACAAGCGTCCCTTTACCCCGGAAGACCTGCAAGCCATCGAAAAGAAAATGGCCGAGCTGGCCAAGAAGGATGAGCCGGTCACCCGCAAGGTGCTGCCGCGTGATGAGGCCGTGGCTTACTTCAAGTCGATCGGCGAAGCCTACAAGGCCGAGATCATTGCTTCGATTCCGCAGAATGAAGACGTGTCGCTGTACACCGAAGGCAGCTTCACCGACCTGTGCCGCGGCCCGCACGTGCCGTCCACCGGCAAGCTGAAGGTGTTCAAGCTGATGAAGCTGGCTGGCGCTTACTGGCGTGGCGATTCCAACAACGAGATGCTGCAGCGTGTGTACGGGACTGCTTGGGCCAAGAAGGAAGATCAGGAAGCCTACCTGCACATGCTGGAAGAGGCTGAAAAGCGCGACCACCGCAAGCTGGGCCGTGCGCTGGACCTGTTCCACTTCCAGGATGAGGCCCCGGGCCTGATTTTCTGGCATCCCAAGGGCTGGACCATCTGGCAGCAAGTGGAGCAGTACATGCGCCGCGTCTACCAGGACAACGGCTATCAGGAAGTGAAGGCGCCGCAGATTCTGGACCGCTCGCTGTGGGAAAAGACCGGCCACTGGGAAAACTATCGTGAAAACATGTTCACGACCGAGTCGGAAAACCGTGCCTATGCCCTGAAGCCGATGAACTGCCCGGGCCATATCCAGATCTTCAATTCCGGCCTGCACAGCTACCGCGACCTGCCGCTGCGCTACGGCGAATTCGGCCAGTGCCACCGCAACGAGCCCTCCGGCGCGCTGCACGGCATGATGCGCGTGCGCGGCTTTACCCAAGACGATGGTCACATTTTCTGTACCGAAGACCAGATCCAGGAAGAAGTGGCTGCCTTCAACCGCGTGGTGCGTGAAGTTTACGACTGCTTCGGCTTCAAGGAAGTGGCTGTGAAGCTGGCCCTGCGTCCGGAAAAGCGCATCGGTGCGGAAGAAGTCTGGGACAAGGCTGAAAACGCCCTGCGTGAAGCCATCCGCGCCTCCGGTTCGGAATGGGAAGAGCTGCCGGGTGAGGGCGCTTTCTATGGTCCCAAGATCGAATATCACCTGAAGGATTCCATTGGCCGTTCCTGGCAGTGCGGCACCATGCAGGTGGACTTCTCCATGCCGGCGCGCCTGGGAGCGGAGTATGTCACCGAAGACAACAATCGCAAGGTCCCCGTGATGTTGCACCGGGCCATCGTTGGCTCGCTGGAGCGCTTCATCGCCATCCTGATCGAAAACCACGCCGGTGCCATGCCCTTGTGGCTGGCGCCAACGCAGGTTGTCATCCTGAATATTTCCGATGCGCAGGCGGATTATGTGCAGAACGTTGCACAAACGCTGAAAAAACAAGGGTTTAGGGTCGAGACCGATTTGCGCAACGAGAAGATTACCTATAAAATACGGCAGCATTCTATTCAGAAGCCGCCCTATATCTTGGTTGTCGGCGATAAAGAACGGGATGCAAACACTGTGGCCGTGCGAGCGCGGGGCAATGTCGATCTGGGCGTGATGTCCATCGACACCTTGGTGGAACGCCTCAAGGATGAGGTGGCTGCCAAAGCCTGAGACGGGGAAGCCTAGGGCTTCCTCCCAGCGCAAGAGCACGGCTTAATTCATTGGATTTTAAAAGGAAACTGCAATAGCTACTGACAAGTCGCATCGCCTCAATCGCGAGATCACTGCACCGGAAGTGCGCCTTTCGGGTGTCGACAACGAGCCTCTGGGTATCGTCAGCCTGGCCGAAGCCTTAAGGCTTTCCGAAGAGGCTGAAGTCGATCTGGTCGAGATTGCGCCTACCGCGCAACCTCCGGTCTGCCGTCTGATGGACTACGGCAAGTTCAAGTACCAGGAGCAGAAGAAGGCACACGAGGCCAAGCTCAAGCAGAAGGTCATCCAGGTCAAGGAAGTCAAGTTCCGCCCGGGTACCGATGATGGCGATTACAACATCAAGCTGCGCAACCTGACCAAGTTCCTGGAAGAGGGTGACAAGACCAAGATCACGCTGCGTTTCCGCGGTCGTGAAATGGCTCACCAGGAAATCGGCATGCGCGTGCTGGAGCGTCTGAAGGCTGATCTGGAGCCGTATGGCCAGGTCGAGCAGTTTCCCAAGATGGAAGGCCGCCAGATGATCATGGTGCTGGCGCCCAAGAAAAAGAAATAAATCGGTTATAACGTTTATCTATTTTTCGTTTTCCAGGTTGTACGTCGCAGTTTCAGTCTAGCCGTATCAGGACGACATCCCTCCGGTGTCGTCCATGCCGCAGCAGCCGGGGCAATCCAGGCGGTGGCGGCAGTGTAGGGCCGACAAAGGATTTGCTGGGCGCAGGCAACTGCGCCAGGCAAAAGCAGCGGGTTCACCCGCTGTCAAATAAGTGAGAGCAGGCATCCAAGAGCAGCGAGCGTGCTGCCACCTGCAATCATCAAAAAATGGAGCTGTCCGAAAGGACAGAGTTGCTATGCCTAAGATGAAATCGAAGAGCAGCGCGAAGAAGCGTTTTCGCGTCCGCCCGGGCGGTACCGTCAAGCGCGGTCAAGCCTTCAAGCGTCACATCCTGACCAAGAAGACCACCAAGAACAAGCGTCAACTGCGCGGTACCGAGGGCGTCCATGAGACGAACCTGAATTCCGTTCGCGCGATGCTGCCGTTCGCTTAACCTCACCATACACTAAGGAGCTACTATGCCTAGAGTCAAACGTGGGGTAACAGCACGTGCCCGCCACAAGAAAGTCCTCGCACTCGCCAAGGGTTACCGCGGCCGTCGCAAAAACGTCTACCGTATCGCCAAGCAAGCAGTCATGCGCGCTGGCCAGTACGCGTACCGTGACCGTCGTAACAAGAAGCGCGTGTTCCGCGCACTGTGGATCGCCCGTATCAACGCCGCTGCGCGTTCGCACGGCGTGACCTACAGCGTGTTCATGAACGGCCTGAAGAAGGCTGCGATCGAACTGGATCGTAAGGTCCTGGCCGATATGGCTGTCACCGACAAGGCTGCTTTCGCTGCCATCGTCAACCAGGTGAAGGCCAACATCGCTGCCGCCTAAATCGACAGCGTGTTTGCGGTAGCCGGCCGCAACATCGGACGCAAGTCAGACGAGCGGCCGGCGCTGCAAAATCCTGCGGGGCAGAGGTGATACACCGATGCCCCGTATGTTTTTGATCCACGGTTTCGTGGATTTTTTTCCTTTTCGACTTCGTCGTCGGATTTTCGATTGGAGCGAGACTTACCGCATGAATCCCCTAGACCAACTCCTGGGCCAACTGGTCACGCAGGCGCAGGCTGATTTCGCCGCCGCGCCCGACGCCGCCGCACTGGAAAACGCCAAGGCCAAGTACCTCGGCAAGACCGGCCAGATCACCGAGCAGATGAAGGGACTGGGCAAGCTGGCGCCGGAAGAGCGCAAGGTACAAGGGGCGATCATCAACGTCGCCAA
>NZ_DBIC01000210.1:0-3249 GCF_002296545.1 Herbaspirillum sp. UBA812
CTATGCCGTGGTGTGCGTCGGATGTGATTGATGCGGAAATGATTTACAGCGCCATCTCGATGAGTGCCGGGCCGCTGCCGGCAAACGCGGCCTGCAACTGCTGCTGCAATTGCTGCGCAGTCTCGGCACGCGAGGCGGGGACGCCATAGGACTGCGCCAGCGCAACCCAGTCGATGCGCGGATGATCGAGTGCCGTCATCTGCGCGGCACGTTCGCCCAGTGGCGCGCCGTCGCGGCGCAGTTCATTGCGCAGGATGGCGTATTGATGATTGGCGGCGATCAGCACTACGACCCGGGAGTTTTCATGGGCCAGCGACCACAGGGTCTGGATGGTGTATTGCGTGCTGCCATCGGAGAGCAGGCCGACCACCGTGCGGTCCGGGCAGGCCACCGCCGCGCCCAGCGCGACCGGCAGACCCTGGCCGATGGCGCCGCCGGTATTGGTGAGCACCGTATGCGGGCGCGCCGCATCCGACACCGCATAGAAGGGATAGCCACAAGTACCGCCCTCGACCGAAACGATGGCGTGCTCGGGCAACTCGCGCGCCAGCACGGCGGCGATCTTCTGCGGGTTCAGTTCGCCCTCGGGCAGCGCTGGCAAGGTGTGCTGCGGCACCGCGTAGGGCGGCGCACCGAGCGCATCGGCCAGCTGTTCCACGCGCGCCGCGGCAGGACGGCCCGGCAGGCTGATGGTGAGCAGGCGCTCGGGAGCCACCAGCGCACTGGGATGGCCGACATAGCCGAAGTAGGTAATCGGCGGCAGCGCGCCCACCAGTACAACCAGGTCCGCCTCATCGAGGACCTTGCGCGCCGGCTCGGGGAAATACGGCAGGCGGTCGAAGGAAGGCAAGCCCTGGCCGCGCTCGGCGCGGGCCGGGAAAGTTTCTGCATAGACGCTGCAGCCGGTATGGGCGGCGATCCGCGCCACGGCACGCTGGGCGCGGGCACCAAGACCGCTCTCCTCGCCACCGCCGCCGAGCAGGAAGACCACGCGCTTGGCGTCGCGGAGGCGCTCCAGTGCCTGGGCCGGCTGGTAATCGTCTGCGGGTTCCGTGGATTCTTTCACGGCAGCCACGGCCTGGTCCTCAGCCATGTCGGCGAACTGGAAATCGGCCGGGAAGATCAGGGTACTGCCCTGCCCGCCGGCGGCCGTACTCTGGCGCACGGAGTCAGCGGCCGCAGAGGTGATGTCGTCGGTGCCGGTGATGCGGTGGACCCAGCCCGAGACGGGACGGGCCAGCGATTCGATATCGGAGGTCAGCGGTGCGTCGTAAGGCAGGTGCCAGCTGGTGTGGTCGCCGATGATGTTGACGATCGGGGTGCGGGCGCGGCGTGCGTTGTGCAGGTTGGCGATGCCATTGGCAAATCCCGGTCCCAGGTGCAGCAAGGTGCTGGCCGGACGGCCCAGCATGCGGCCATAGCCATCGGCCGCGCCGGTGCAGACATTTTCCTGCAGGGCGACGACGCAGCGCAGCCTGGGAAAGCTTTCCAGGCCACGGACCAGGTCCAGTTCGGTGGTGCCGGGATTGGCGAAACAGGTGTCCACACCTTGGTCCAGCAGACCGGCCCATAAGGCGTGTGCTCCGGTGTATCGGGTCATTTCTCTTCCTTTGCCGCCGGCGGCCAGCGCCGCGCACAGGCGCTTCTACAGGATCGGGCAGACCAGCCGGGCGCAGCGGCAGGCTGGTTTGCGGTATCGCAATCAACCCGGAGTAAAATCATGTATTTTCGTATAGACGAAATCTGTACATAATTCTGTTCACAGGCTCAATGATTTATTGCTTGATTTTGAATATAAGAGATTTGTGCAATAGCCTTGAGCCCAAATCGGCAATTGGTGACGACCCGGCGTACCTGGCGCTTGGGTGGTCGTACAATGCCTGCCACCGGGCCCTGTGGCCCTTACTGCCCTAGACCATGAATAGCCTGAGCCGCATGCTGGAAGTGTTGACCTTGTTCAAGCCCAGCCAACCCGTCATCGACATCGACATCATCTGTGCCCAGCTGGGCTACACCCCGGCCAGCGCCTATCGCTACGTGCGCGAACTCGGCCATGCCGGTTTGCTGGTGAAGATGCCGCGCGGCTATGCCGTGGGTCCGAAGGTGATCGAGCTGGATCGCCACATGACGCAGTTCGATCCCTTGCTGGCGGCCAGCCGCGACATCGTCGGCGACCTGGTGGCGCAGACCGGGCTGGAACTGTTGATCAGCGAGCTGTATGGTTCGACGGTGATCAACATCCTGCAGGAGTCCGGCAACAATGACGCGCGCCTGAACTATGGGCGCGGCACGCCCATGGACCTGTTCCACAGCGCCACGGCGCGGGTGATCCTGGCCTATCTGCTGCCGCGCCAGTTGCGCAAGCATTTCGATGGGGCCACGGCGGAGGAACTGCGGCTGGTGGGGAGCAACTGGAAGGACTTCTCGAAGGTGATGCTGAAGATCCGCAAGGATGGCTATTGCGTCAGCGAAGGCGAGCTCGACCCGGGCAAGACCGGTATCGCCGCGCCCATCTTCGATGAGAAGCAACGCATTCTTGGCAGCATCACGTTGGCCGGCAATACGGAACGGGTCAATGCGTTCAACCGGGAGTTCCTGTCGGGGCTGATTACGGATGCGGCGCGCAAGATTACGGCGCGCATTGCCGGCTGACGCCAGCAAGAAAACAAAAACGCCGGTCACCTGACCGGCGTTTTCACTGGTACACGCTTGCTTATTGGAAGAGTTTCTGCGGCACGCGCCGCGCCGTCTGCGACGGCAACTCCCCGAACAGCTCTTGGTAATCCTCGGCAAAGTGGCTCAGATGGAAGAAGCCCCAGCGTGAGGCCACGTCGCCGATGGAGGCTTCCTGATGCGTGGTGGAGAGCAATTCGCGCCGCACGCCATTGAGGCGCACGCAGCGCAGGTAATTCAGGGGCGTGGTCTCGGCCACCGTCTGGAAGCTGTTCTGCACCGTGCGCCGGCTCACCTGCAGCCGCTGGCATACCTCGAAAATGCTGGGCACATTGGCCGCATCCACAATGGCCTGGCGATGCAGCTTCTCGACGATGTAGCTGCGGGTGGTGCTCATCTGGCGCACGGGATCGGAATCCGGCGCCGACAACAAGCCCAGCAACTCACCCAGCAAGGACGACTCCAGCGCCTGCTCACGTTGCTCCGCCTGCGCATCGGCCTGCCACTGACCGCCATCGATCTGCAGCATCGATTGCGAGAAGAGGTTGAGCAAGCGTTCGCGACAAGCACGCAAGC
>NZ_DBIC01000184.1:0-599 GCF_002296545.1 Herbaspirillum sp. UBA812
TTCAGGTATTTGTGGATTGTAGTCTTGGAGCCGGTATTGCCCAGCTCCACCCGAACGGCGTCCACCGACGGATGCCGGCCCAATGCCAGCAAGGAATCGCGCGCTTTCTTCACTTCCGATTTGTAGAGGCCGGTACGTGCCATGGTCCAAATTCGTTATTTGATGATGTATTACATAATACGTAATTACATACTATTATTGAAGAGTATTTATGCAGATGTCGAAAATAATTAAGACAAGATATTGGATGATTATCGAATCTGATCGCGTAAAATCCTCCGAATCTGCCCTCACCCGTCTGTAATGAGCCCATGCCAGCCGCACCAGCACCGTTGAATATCGATGACTATCTGCACGCCGCCACGCGTGACAACACTCGCCGCAGCTATCGTGCGGCCGTGAAGCATTTCGAAGTGGAATGGGGTGGTTTTCTGCCAGCCACGGCGGACAGCCTGGTGCGCTATCTGGCTGAGCACGCCGGCAAGCTGGCCCACAACACGCTCAAGCAGCGCATCTCCGCGCTGGGCCAGTGGCATGTGGATCAGGGATTCCCGGACCCGACCAAGGCTCCGGTCGTGCGCAAGATGCTGCGCGGCATC
>NZ_DBIC01000184.1:894-13989 GCF_002296545.1 Herbaspirillum sp. UBA812
GTGCGCAAGATGCTGCGCGGCATCCTGGAACTGCATCCTGCCCAGGAAAAACGCGCCAAACCGCTGCAGCTGGCCGCGCTGGAGCAGACCATCGCCCATCTGGAGCGCGAACGGGAACTGGCACGCCAGCAGGCGCGCTTTGCCGACCTGCTGCGGCATACGCGCGACAAGGCATTGTTGCTGATCGGATTCTGGCGGGGATTTCGCAGCGACGAACTGGCGCGGCTGGATATCGAACGCATCGAGGCGGTGGCAGGCGAAGGCATGCGCATCCACCTGCCTCGCACCAAGACCGACCGCAGCCTCAAAGGCAGCACCTACAAGACGCCGGCGCTGTCACGGTTGTGCCCGGTGGCGGCTTATCTCGACTGGCTGGCGGTGAGCGGCCTGAGCAGCGGACCGGTACTACGCGGCATCGATCGCTGGGGCCGCATCAGCGAAGAAGCGGTCAATGCGGCCAGCATCATCCCCTTGCTGCGACGGATCCTGAAATCGGCAGGGATTGATGATGCACATCTCTACAGCTCGCACTCGCTGCGGCGCGGCTTTGCCAGCTGGGCCAGCGCCAATGGCTGGGAGATGCGCGCCCTGATGGAATACGTGGGATGGAAAAACATTCATTCGGCGGCACGCTATGTGGAATCCCAGGATCCCTACCACCGCGCCATGCTGGAGCGTCTGCTGCCGCAGCAGACTGCGGCTCTCGGCACGCCCGATCAGGCCGAACCATAAACCACCGCGATCCCGTCTGGCCGGACTACTCGCAGTCGGGATTGCCGTGCGTTCTGACGCATTGCGCACGAGCGCAAGCGGCGATCACCTGGTTGCGCCCATATTCATTGATGTCGACCGTCACGTAGACGGGATATTGCTGATACTCGGTACGCAGGATGTCCTGACAGACCGTATCGGTCCGGTTGCCGTTGACCACCGAGCTGCAGCGCGTCTGCCCGGTCGGCACCTGGATGGTGCGGGTGCGCATTTCCATCCGCGTCTGCTGGATGATCGGGTACTGGGCATAGGCGGCCGGGGCGCACTGGCTCTCGGTGGCGCGATAGGCCTCGGTGGCGCAACCGCCAAGCGCCAGCATCACGGCCAGCCACGGGAGCACGGCGTAGGTTTTCATCGGTAAGGTCTCGTTGCTTGTTCAGTGGGCAGAGATTGTAGCCGCGCACGGGTCCTGGCACCATGACGCCGCGCAGCAGCACCTCCGGACGGGAGCGAAATCGGCAAGGACGTGCCGATGTTGCATGACATTCACATGGGCTCAGGCGAAAGTGAAGACTCAGCAACACAATCCGCTGAAGCTCCCCTATCCTAGAGCCGCCATCCCGGTGGCCCGCCAAGGCCAGCGTCGGCACCATAACCAGACCAACATCCAGAGACAGAGACCTTCATGAAACGATTCCTGCGCATTGCCCTTGCCTCAACCTTGCTCTCGGCCGCCGTGGCCCAGGCTGCGGATCGCCTGCCGGTGATCCCGCCCGATCAATACACGCCGGAACAGAAAAAAGCCGCCGATGAATTCCTGGCCGCCCGCAAGGTGCCGGTGTTCGGCCCCTTCGAACCGCTGATGCACAGCCCGCAAGTGATGACGCAGGCACGCTCGATGGGCGACTACCTGCGCTACAACTCGGCCATCGGCAATACCCTGAGCGAACTGGTGATTCTGATCACGGCCCGTGAATGGACCCAGGATTACGAGTGGTACGTACACTATCCCATCGCCATCAAAGCCGGCATCAAGCCGGAAGTGGCGGCGGCCATCGCCGACGGCCGCCGTCCCGAGGGCCTGAGCGAGGACGAGCAGATCGTCTATGACTTCTCGCTCGAACTGCATCGCAACAAGCGCGTCTCCGATCCGACCTTCGCCCGCGCCGAAAAGCGTTTCGGCAAGAAGGGCGTGGTCGATCTGACCGGCATCAATGCCTATTACACGCTGCTGGCCATGCAGATGAACGCGGCGCAATACCAGGCACCGAAGGAGGCCAAGCGGCTGGTGCGCTTCCCCGAATAAGGGCTGGCAGGACGCAAAAAAAACGGCATCTCCGGATGCCGCTTTACTTTCTTGTTTGCTGCTTCTTTCCGACCTGATCAGTCCCAGGCCTGGGTCGGCACGATGGCCAAAGTCTGGAAAGCTGGCTTGGCAAACCAGTACCCCTGCATCAAGTCGATCCCCAGCGCCGCCAGGTGATCGCGTTCCGCACGTGTCTCCACGCCCTCGGCCAGGATCTCGATATCCAGTTCCTTGCAGATGGCGGCGATGCCGGCCACGATGGCCTGGCGCGGCTTGTCGGTGTCGATGTTGCGGACCAGGTCCATGTCGATCTTGATCAGATCGGGCTGGTATTCAGCCAGCAGGTTCAGGCCCGCATAGCCGGCGCCGAAGTCATCGATGGCGGTACGAAAACCGAAACGGCTGTATTCCCGGAAGATGTTCACCAGGTGCGGGCGGAAGTCCACCCGTTCCCCTTCGGTCACCTCGAAGATGATGCGTTCGATCGGGAAGTCATACTTGCGCGCGGCCTTGAAGGTGCTCTGGATGCAGACCTCCGGGCGATACACCGCATTGGGCAGGAAATTGATCGACAGGAACTGGGTCATGCCCAGCCGCGCCGCGCCCTCTACCGCCTTGGTACGGCAAGCCTGGTCGAAACGATAGCGGTTGCTGTCGTTGACCTGCTCCAGCACCGTGTACGCGGGCTCGCCCTGCGGCCCGCGCACCAATGCTTCATAGGCGTACACCGCGCGAGTGGACAGGCGCACGATGGGCTGATAGGCATATTCAAACTCGATGTCCAGCTTACCGTCGTCCGAGCAGCCCTCGCAGGAGCGACGCGCGGCGTCCTCTCCCGGGCTGGCATTGGAGTCTGGAATGAGGGGGATCATGCTTTCTCCGGTAAATCATTAGTTGCAAAACGGCATCTATGCTACTGCATCTTGCCAACGATACCAGAAGTTTCACAAGCCGATTGACTTCCATCCCTCGCGCCGCCACTGCTCCAGGCCTGCCTCTCCGAAACGCCACAGGTGCAGCCAGCCATGTTCCAGCAGCTGACGCACGATGGCGTGGCGGGCGACCACGGCATCGATGGCCTCGGCCGGCGCATCGATCACGACGGTCAGGCGCAGCGGTTCATGCACCCACTGCTGGCCATCATGCAGCGACTGGCGCGACAGGCCGATGCGCAGATCGCCGCCATTGCCTTCGAACACACCGATGGTGCCCCCGACCACGTTGTGCAGGAGCTTGTTGCCGCTGCCCAGGCGCTGCGGATCGCTGGTGGAGGCGTGATATTGCCAGTTGATCCAGTGCGTCACCAGCATGGGCGCGGTCATCAGCAGTTCCAGCACGCTACCGTCCCGATCCTCGCTGGCCTCGTAGTCGTGCAGGAAGCAGCGGCCACCCAGGTCCAGTCCACGGCTGCGTGAACGCGGGGCGATCAGGAAGGCGGCATTGCCGGTCAGGCCCCATTCTGGACGCGTCTCGGCACCGTCGTTGGCGCGGCGGCGCAGTTGCTTCAGCAAGGCCGGCGCGGCCTGGGCCGGCTCCATCCCCAGTCGCAGCGCACGCTCGCGGCGCACGCGGTCACCGGCTTCGGCCAGCACCGGCTGCAGGGCTTGCCAGCGCGCGCGGGCCGCTGCCGGCATCAGGTCGAGATCGAAGGCTTCGATTTCGTCGGTCGTGGTGTTGTGCAGGACGGCCAGGAAGTGGCTGTCTTCGGGGATGAAGATCTGCCGGTCCAGCAGGCCGCGGCGCACCTCCTGTTCGTTGAGCAGCTGGGCCAGCGTGCGCGCGTTGACTTCGCCGGTCTGGCCGCAGCAGGCGCCACAGTCCAGCGCTGCCGCATGCGCGTTGTTGGCGGACTGGCTGCCATGCCCGGCCAGCAGTACCAGCGGGGCCACCTGGCGATCCAGGCCCATGGCGTGCAGCACGCGGGCGGCCAGTGCCACCTTGTCTTCCAGCGCGACGCCGACCAGCTGCGGCCGGCACACTTCGCGATAACGCGTCGGCAGCCCGGCCAGGTCATCGCGCGCACGTTCGGCCTGGCCCGGCTGCAGCCATTTCCAGAGGCCGCCCAGCGCCGTCACGCCCGCCACCTCGACGAAGGAAAACGCCGACCCCGGCCAGCGCGTATTGCCCTGCCACTGTTCCTTGAGGGCCAGCGACTTGCGCCGCGCCCGTGCCACGGCACCGGCCAGTACGCCATCACCGGTGGCCGCTGCAGCAGGTGCCACCACGTCCTGCACCTGATAGGCCGGTGCCAGCAAGCCCGGTAACTGCGGACGGCTGGCCTCGGTGGCCAGCGGCGTGTAGGCCACCGGCAGGCCGAAGAAACCCGCGAAGCCCATCGTCTGCATGCCGGGATGGACCGCTTCCAGCGCCCGCCGCAGCGGTTCGCTGCGCACATCGATGCAGAATGCGGCCTGCACCTCGACCTGCGGCGCTGCATTGGCCGACTGTTGCAGCAAGGCTGCCGCCAGCTTGCGCTGGTAGCCGGCCTCCAGCGCGACCTGCCAGAGTTCATCGACCAGCAGGTCCTGACGGACTTGTTCCAGACGCTCCTGCGAGCGCGCCCAGGCCTGCTGCACCGTGTGGAAGGCGTGGCTGGCGGCTTCGTCGTCCTTGCACTCCAGCAGCAAGGCACCCCAGGCCATGCGGATGGCCAGCAATTCACGCAGGTGTTCATCACTGCCGCCTGCGAGTTTGGCCTCCCAGCCCAGATAGGCACACCACGAGGCCCAGCCATTGACGGTCAGCAGGACCGATTCAAGATAGTCGGCCCAGACCTCGGGCGGCAGGTCCATGCGCCGCATCACCCAGCGTTCGGCCTCGCGCGCGCAGGCCGGCAGCGCCCGGACGCCATCGGCGATGTGCGGCAGGCCCATCAGCAGGCCGATACCGTGGTCGTGTTCCAGCGTCTCGCGCCAGAAGGCATACAGGCCCATGCCGCGTTCAGGCTGCCAGTCGGCCTGGTGCTGGTCGAAGTAGGCGGCACAGGTCTGGCTGACCTGGTGCGTGATGGCCTGCCGCCAGGAGAGCCGGGTGTGGCGCTGGGGATCGTTGTCCAGCACGTCGATCAGCAGCGGCAGCCTTGGCGCCGGGCCGGTGGCGGCCAGTACCGACAGGCAGTGGGCAACGTCGAAACCGCGTTCCTGGGCCTCGATCGAGTGTGCCAAGGCGTATTCCAGATCTGCTTCGGTCACCCGGCCCTGGTCCCAGGCCTGCTGCAGCTGTTCCTTGGGCGGAAAGACCTGGATGCCGCCCAGCAGAGCCATGCGCGCAGCCACCTGGCGCAGCGGCATGCCGACCCGCGACCAGTGCGGATTGACGGCGATGGCACGATCCAGTGGCCAGGCCGGGGCGATGGCACCGCAGGCGTCCCGGCAGGCTTGCTGCAATTGCTGCTCCAGCTCGGCGCTCCACGCAGCGATCGGCGCGGCGGCTGGTCCTTGGCTATCTTGGGCTAATACGTTCATGCTGTTTCTCCGGTGAGGCGGGCTCAGCCCTGGCTACGGCCATCGGCGGCGAGATTGTTCACTTGTTGTTCGGCAGCGGCCCGGCGGGCACTGGGAGCCCAGTTCGAGGGCCACAACTGCAGCGCCAAGCGGGTATAGGCTTCATCGAGGTAGAAGCCGGCGTAGCTGCGGCGTCGCCAGGCGGCCATGGACTGCGGTGCCAGTTGCAGCAAGCCCATGCAGACATACAGGGCCAGCATCGCCAGCAAGGCCGTCACGCCGAACACGGCACGCGGGTAATCGTTGACGTGCAGCGGCAGCAGGTGGGCCACCAGGGCCGCGAGGGTCAGGCCGGCCGCACCCAGCAGGCCCAGCAGCCAGCCGCGCAGGCCGCCACTGCCCTTGGCCGTGGAGCGCCACAGCAGCGGTGCCCAGGCCAGCCCGAGGATGCCGCTCCACCACCATGGCCAGGCCGCATGCGAGATCAGGCTGTGCAGGCCCAGCACCAGGGCGATGCTGACCATCGGGGCGAGGATTACGCTCCAGGCCGACGGCAGCGCCGGGCTGTGCAAGGCCGACAGGCGGGTCTCCCGCACCACCGAGGAGGCCGACAGGAAGGCGTGTGCCTTGTACAGCGAGTGGCCGATCAGGTGCAGCGCGGCGAACAGGTACAGTCCGGCGGCGCACTCCAGCAGCATGAAGCCCATCTGCGCCACGGTCGACCAGGCCAGTTTGACCTTGATGCTGATGCGGGTCAGCATCACCAGCCCGGCCAGCAGCACGGTACCGGCGCTGACGATGAGCAGCACGGCGCGCGCCGCGACGGCCTGCTCCAGCAAAGGAGCAAACCGCACCAGCACGAAGCCGCCCAGATTCACCACGCCGGCATGCAGCAGCGCCGAGACCGGGGTCGGCGCTTCCATCACCTGAATCAGCCAGCCATGTACTGGTAGCAGCGCAGTGCGCAGGATCACCGCCAGCGTCAGGCACAGTGCGCCGACCTGCAGGCTGGTGCTCATGCCGTGCTGGCTCAGGTAGGCCCACAGGTCCGAGAAGGAGCCGCTGCCCACGGTCGTCCAGGCCAGTGCGGCCGCCGCGATCAGCAGGCAGTCGGCGATGCGGTCGGCGATGCTTTTCTTGTACGAAGCCAGACGGGCAAAGGGACGTTCCGGATAGAAGCACAGCAGGCGTTGCAGGGCCAGGCCCACGACGGCCCAGGCGGCGATCAGCACCACCCAGTGATCAGCCAGCAACAGCAGGTGGACGGCAGTCAGTACCAGCGCGAGCGCCGCGGCATACTGGCGCTGGCCGGCTTCACCCTGCAGGTAGCGTGCCGAAAAACTGCCGATGACGGTGCCCAGTCCCTGTACCAGCAGGGCCAGCACCAGGCCCAGCGTGGACGGATGCAGCACGCCCGGCCAGGGGGCGCTGTCGCGTGCCATCACCAGGTTGAACAAGGTCAGCAGCAAAGCCAACAGGGAGAGCGACTGGAACAGCGTCCAGACGCGCGGCGGTGCCAGCCGGGACAGACACAGCGCCAGGGCGGCGGCCATCGTCAGCGCGGGCGGTGCCCAGGCGCTGCAGGAAATCAGGGGGATGGTCGTCATGACAAGAACCTCATGCATTGGAATGGCATCATGATGCTTGCCATCGATCGTTCTGTAAATTACATTTATCAGAACATATTCATTCATAAAAACGAACGATGCGCTTAGAACAGCTTAACTTTCATCATTTGCGTTATTTCTGGCGGGTGGCCAAGCTCGGCCATCTGACAAGGGCGGCGGAAGAGCTGCACACCTCGCAATCCGCCGTGTCCGCGCAGATCCGCCAGCTTGAAAAGCAGCTGGAAGAAGATCTCTTCATCCGTGAAGGCCGCCGCCTGACGTTGACCGACACCGGGCAATTGGTGTTCACCTATGCCGACAATATCTTTGGTCTGAGCCAGGAGCTGCTGGGCCGGCTGGAAGGCCGCTCGGCCGGGGTGACGCGCCTGCGGGTGGGCAGCGTGGCCACACTGTCGCGTAACTATCAGGAAAACTGGATCCGTCCCATGCTCTCTGACCCCTCGGTCTCCCTGACGCTGGAGTCGGGCTTGCTGGAAGGGCTGCTGGAGCGGCTGATGCAGCATCAGCTTGATGTGGTGCTGGCCAATGAGACCGTGCCCTCCGACCCGGATCGGCCCCTGCACTGCCGCTTCCTGGGCAGCCAGGCGGTCTCGGTGGTGGGTCCGGCGCACCGCTGGGAGGCACGCAGCCTGCGCATTCCGCAAGACCTGGAAGGCGTCGACATGGCCCTGCCCGGCCCGCGTCACGCCCTGCGCATGCAATTCGACGCGCTGTGCATCTCCAATGACGTGCGCCCGCGCATGCGTGCCGAGGTGGACGACATGGCCATGCTGCGCCTGATCGCCCGCGACAGCGGCTGGCTCACCGTACTGCCGGAAGTGGTGGTGCAGGACGAACTGCGCAATGGTGCCCTGGTCGTGGCCGGCCAGACCAGCGAGCTGGTGGAAAGCTTCTATGCCATCACCACGCCGCATCATCACTACGATGAACTGCTGGACCGGCTGCTGGCGGGCGGTCCCGTCCCCTCTTGATCTTCGAGGAAGATTGTTTCAGCCGCACGCTGGTTACCGGTCAGAAATAAATGCTACTCCTTGGTAGAATGCAAGAAGATTTGCGCAAATATATGTACGCTAATGCCAATATTGCCAACGTGGTAATGGCGTACACTTGGGCAACTCAGGGGGCAAGCGTTGTCGAGCTTGCTGCTTCACGACAAGAAACCCGGCGGGCACGATGAGGAAGGCACTTTTCAGGTATCGCGACGAGCTGGTCAGGATAGAGCTCAAGTGTCCGGGCGACGCCGGCACCGGCTGGACCTGGGATCTCTACATCAATGGCGAACTGCAATTCTGTGGCGAAGATGCCCCGTTTGCGTTCGCTGAAGAGGCGATGGCGGCCGCCAAACAGGCCAGCCGCCACCTGATCGACCTGCTGCACGCCTCCCACTGAGCAGCGCAGCGCGCTTGCCACAGCTGCTTCAGCGAATCACCCATCGTTTCACACCCTCATCTTGCTTCGCTTCCGGTTCAGAAAGCCTTGCCATCTTCATGCCGCGCATTTATTATATGAATTAATATATTATTAAATTGAATAGTGTTCGCCATGACCAGCCCCAGCTCGCTACAAGCCGACCAGATGCGCCGCGCCGCCGGCCAGGCGGTGGCCGCGTTGAAGGTACTCGCCAATGAAGACCGGCTGTTGCTGATGTGCCAGCTATCGCAGGCTGAAATGTGCGTCAGCGAGCTGGAGGAAACACTCGATATCCGCCAGCCCACACTGTCCCAGCAACTTGGCGTGCTGCGCAACGAAGGGGTGGTCAGTACGCGGCGCGAGGGCAAGCGGGTGTACTACCGTGTCGCCGATCCCAAGCTGCTTGAGATGCTGGCACTGATGTACCAACTTTATTGCCCCAAGGAATGAGCATGGACATTGCCTGGAATGCCTTCACCCCCGTCGCCTCGCTGGCTGGTGGCCTGCTGATCGGAGCGGCCGCCAGCGTGCTGGTGCTCTGCAATGGTCGCATTGCCGGCATCAGCGGCATCGTCGCCGGGCTGCTGCCGCCCTCGGCATCGGATCGCGCCTGGCGCGCCCTCTTCGTTCTCGGCTTGCTTCTCGCGCCGCTGCTGGTGTCACTGGCAAGCGCCCTGCCCGCGCCGCGCATCGATGCCGGCTATGCGGCCATCGTATTCGCAGGCCTGCTGGTCGGCGTGGGGACCCGTTACGGTGCCGGTTGCACCAGTGGTCACGGCGTCTGCGGCTTGTCGCGCCTGTCGCCACGCTCGGCGGTGGCGACGGCGTGCTTCATGGCGGCCGGATTCCTGAGTGTCTATCTGTTGCGCCACGTGCTGGGGCTGCAAGGAGTGCAGCCATGAGGCTCCTGCGCAACCTCGCCGCGCTGGCCGCCGGCTTGCTGTTTGGCCTCGGCCTGATCGTCTCGGGCATGGCCGATCCGGCCAAGGTATTGGGCTTTCTGGATCTGGCTGGCCAGTGGGATCCGTCGCTGGCTCTGGTGATGGGCGGGGCCATCGCCATCGGGCTGCCGGCCTTTACGCTGGCACGCAAGCGTCAGCGCACACTGCTGGGCGAACCGATGCAATTGCCCACGGCGCGCACCATCGACCGCCGGCTGGTGCTGGGCAGCCTGCTCTTCGGTGTCGGCTGGGGCATCGCCGGCATCTGTCCGGGACCGGCATTGGTCTTGCTAGGCATGGCATCGGGCAAGGGCCTGGCCTTCGTGCTGGCCATGCTGGCCGGCATGCTGCTGTTCCGCTGGAGCGAGCGGTTTTGGGCGAAATGAATGTTGCTGCACGCAGGGTGTCCATACAGGGGGCCTCTTGCCGTAATCTGCCCGTTTGAATGTGAAGAAAAAACACCAGGATCACCCATGGACAATCTGCATATCGAAGGTCATTTCGACACCATCACCAGCACTGTCAGCTACCTCGTGCTGGACCGCGCCACCTTGCACTGTGCGCTGGTGGACAGCGTGCTGGATTACGACCCCAAGTCCGGCCGCACCTCCACCCGCAGCGCCGATCATCTGATCGCCCGTGTGCAGGCACTCGGTGCCACGGTGCAATGGATTCTGGAAACGCATGCACATGCCGACCATCTCTCCGCCGCGCCCTACCTGAAGCAGAAGCTGGGTGGCCGCATCGCCATCGGCGAGCACATTCGCCAGGTGCAGCAGGTCTTTGGCAAGCTCTTCAACGCCGGCACCGAATTCGAGCACGACGGCAGCCAGTTCGATCACCTCTTCACCGATGGCGAAACCTTCCGGATCGGCCAGCTGCAGGCGCGCGTGATGCACACGCCTGGGCATACTCCGGCTTGTGTCACCTATGTAGTGGAAGAAGACGGACACAGCGCCGCCTTCGTCGGCGACACGCTGTTCATGCCCGACTATGGGACGGCGCGTTGTGACTTTCCGGGCGGAGACGCGCGGCAGCTGTTCCGTTCAATCCATGCGGTGCTGTCGCTGCCGCCGCAGACACGCCTCTTCATGTGCCACGATTACCAGCCGGGGGGCCGCGAACTGCGCTTCCAGACCACCGTGGCTGAAGAACGCCAGCACAACATTCACGTTCGCGAAGGGATCAGTGAAGAGGCATTCGTGGCCATGCGCAGTGCGCGTGATGCCACGCTGGACATGCCGGTGCTGCTGCTGCCTTCGGTACAGGTCAACATGCGCGCCGGCCAGATGCCGCCAGCGGAAGGCAATGGTGTGCGTTATCTGAAGATCCCGCTCAACGCGGTGTGAGCAGGGTCAGCTGTGTCCGGAGGACTGGAACAGGCCCAGCAGCGCGAGGCCGCCGATCAGTGCCAGGATGAGGATGCCGGCCACGATGGCGATGGCGGCTTTGGGCTTGCGATCAGCCATGATGAGATCTCCCTTGATGCATGGATGTAATGGGGTCTGCGGACGGATCGCTCAAAATTCAGAATGAAGACTCATCCGCAAGCGTTCACCCTAGCAAGCGGAGTCGGGCAACGGCATCAGCGCCTGCCTGGAAATGGCCGTCCGAAAGCCTGTCATCCTCGTGGGACAAACGGCGGTCAAGCTGCGCCATCAGTTCGCCATCAAATACGAATTGCCCTCATTTTCGCTAATTGTCGTGGCCTTTGCCGCAGCACAGCCCTAGAATCTGCGCCATTCCGCAACCCTGTATATGAACAGAAGTGCCATGGCCAAATTCCATCTCGAACATCACAAGGTCGACGCCATCTCCTGGCTGCGCGCGGCCGTCCTGGGTGCCAACGACGGCATCGTCTCCACTGCCAGCCTGCTGGTGGGCGTGGTGGCGGCCAATGCCACGCATGAGAACGTGCTGCTGACCGGCGTCGCCGGCCTGGTCGCGGGCGCCATGTCGATGGCGACCGGCGAATATGTCTCCGTGCACTCACAGGCGGACAGTGAACACGCCGCCCTGAGCCAGGAGCGCGAAGAACTGGCCACGGATCCGGAAGGCGAACATCGCGAATTGATGGGCATCTACATGCGCCGGGGACTGAATCAGGAGACCGCGCATCAGGTCGCCACCCAATTGATGGCCCACGATGCCCTCGATGCGCATGCGCGCGATGAGCTCGGCATTTCCGAAACTACGGCAGCGCGGCCGGTCCAGGCAGCGATCGTCTCGGCCCTGAGCTTTGCCGTCGGCGCAGCCTTGCCGCTGGCGGTGGTGCTGCTGGCACCGGCCGCCAGCCTGTTGCCGGCCATCGTGATCGCCGCCCTGCTGTCGCTGGCGGTACTGGGTGCGGTCGCAGCCAAAACCGGTGGTGCCAACTTGTGGAAGGGAGCCTTGCGGGTGAGTTTGTGGAGCTCGCTGGCGATGGGGTGTACGGCGGCGATCGGGTCTTTCTTCGGTGCTGCCATCTAGCGATCAGAGCCAACCCAGCCATTGCCCCCAAATCAGCTGGCCGAGATAGCGTGACGGCAGCAAGGTGAAGGCCCCCGCCACCAGGCAAGCACCGATGTAGACTCGCTGCATGGTGCGCCGATGCAGCGCGATATCACCACGCATCACCGCCGAGAGTCCGCGGTAGAGCAGGAAGGCCGTAGTTGGCACCAGCAGATGCAGCGGCGTATAGCCCGCGATGTTGGGCAGGTCATGCGAACGGATGAAGAGCGCCGAAAGCACGGTAACGGCCATGCAGCTGAACCAGGCATAGCCCAGGGCGCGGTGCCATCGTGGCCGCACCGTGCGGCCGAGCCGGGCCCAGAAGGCGAAGGGTCCAATGACGACCGCAGCGAGTGCCACGCTCAAGTGGAGTGCGATGAGAGGTGTGAGGGACATGGCAGGCTTTCAGCGAATCGGTGGAGCGATTCTGCTGAGGCTGCTGGCAGGATGATAGCGGGATGCGACGAAATGCAGATGGGATGTCGCAGAGTGCAGCGGCAAGGCGAATTAGTGTCATGAGGCCGCCCAGCTCCAATCAACACTTGCCGCAATTCCCCGACCACCTGCGCGAGGGATGGGCCGTCCTCAGCGGTGGTGGCGGAGCAAGCACGTCGGGATCGGAAAACACGACGAACCACTCGGGCACCCGACCCCGGCCGCCGGAGGCAGCCCCGCCGCCGTATCACCCGCTGCGATCCGAACTCTCCTGCCCCACCAGCTCCCTGACCCTGCGCGCCAGTACATCGGCCGCAAACGGCTTGGTCAAGACCTGCATCCCGCGTTCAAGATGACCATGATTGAGCACCGCATTCTCGGCATAGCCGGTCACGAACAGCACCGGCAATTCGGGCCGCGGTGCGCGGATGGCATCGGCCAGCTGGCGGCCGTTCATGCCATTGGGAAGCCCGACGTCGGTGACCAGCAAATCCAGCTCGGGATAAGCGGCCAAGACGCGCAAGGCCGAGGGACCATCTTCCGCCTCCAGCACGCTGTAGCCCAGATCGCTCAGGACCTCCACCGTCACCATGCGCACCAGCGGTTCGTCATCGACCACCAGAATGGTCTTGCTGCCAGGCGCTGCCGCCGCAGAGCCGTCGTCCGGCAACGGCAGGTCCTCTTCCCCGGCTTCGCCCAAGTGGCGCGGCAGGTAGATGCAGAGCGTCGCA
>NZ_DBIC01000262.1:0-948 GCF_002296545.1 Herbaspirillum sp. UBA812
TGGGACCATAGGAGAGCGGCGCATAGTCCAGCAATTGCACCCGCACTTCCTGTTGCGCTTCTCCGATCAGGCGTACCAGTTCGCTTTGCGAATCGCCCACGCCGGGCGGGTTGTAGGCATTCGGGCTGGCCACGAGGTAATTGCCGCGCGCCACATCGGCCGGGACCACGCTGCGGTTGGTCATGACCGGGGTTTGCCCGGCGGCGATGGCCGCCTGCGCCGCCCAGTCGATCTCGAAGATGGCCTGCACCTGCGCTGCCACGGCCGGGTCGGTGATCTTCAATCCGGTTTCGTGGATGTGCGAGAACGAGCGCCAGTCGAAGTTCTGGCTGCCCACATAGGCGCTGCGGCCATCGACCACGAAATACTTGGCGTGGATGATGCCGTTGCCGGTCATGCGGGAATAATCGATCTGGCGGAATTCCAGGTTCGGGATGCGCTTGAGCTTCTCGATGGTGGCCGGGACCGACGCGAACTCGCCCTTCTTTTCCATCAGGAAGCGGATCTTCACGCCGCGCCGTCCGGCCGCCTCCAGGTGCGCCATGATGTCATCAAGCGCCTCGCCATCCTGCCCGGCCACGTAGAACTGGCCGAACACGATCTCGCGCTGTGCACTGTCGAACATTTCCTTCCACACCACGGCCGCATCGCGCAGATCCGGCGTGGCCAGCGTGGTTTCGCGCGGCACGGTGTGGACCAGTTCGAAGCCGGGTATGGCGAATTCGGCCCGGACCGGTGTGGCCAGCGAAAGAACCAGCCCGAAGGCGGCAGCGAGACGAAGCAGAAGACGGCGTGGCGCGAGGGTCATGATGTCGGCAAGGGAGAAGTCAGTGTGGCGCTCAGGCGATGTGCAGCTTGCCCTGCGGCTGCGGGCTGTGTTGCGGCTGCGGGTTCAGGCGGCCGACGCAGGCGCGCAGCATCAGGACCTTCAGGTGATCGTTGATGCGC